>NZ_DBNHSF010000163.1:0-19732 GCF_057143545.1 Candidatus Andeanibacterium sp. | reverse complement strand
AACGACCCGGAAGCAGGCGTTCAGCATTTTTGAGGTCGAGCTCGATAATCCAGACATCCTGATCCTGGTGCTTTCGCTTCGCGCAGTATTCAGAAAATTCCAACGGGTTTTCAGTATCTTGCACCTTAGAGAGCGTCCACTTGCGGCCCCCGTCAAGCTGCGGCATGCGCTCGTAGAGGCGGCAATTTGTGCCATTTTCGCAACATATTACGAGGATCGTGCCAGCGTCGCGTTCACCTTTTTCGATAACCGTAGCGAAGCCGCCTTGTTCCTCCGCGGCACGGATCATGCCGGCAATTTCGAGATGCGCCGGTATCCTCGCTTCCATCGTCAAACCGAGGGAACGACATAGCCTGGCAGGCCTGAAAGCGGGATGTGCGAACGCATGAATGTGCCCGTGCCGCGCCCGACTTCCTCTCCATGTTCGTCGACCAGGTGCGCTTCGGCGACGAATACCCTGCGCTTTCCGCTGACCCAACGGCCCTCGGCAACCAGCCCGCCCCTCCGGATCGGCCCGGTGAAATGCAGGTTGAAGCCGGTGGTCAGGAGGAAGCGATCTGAAACCAGGCTGTTCGCGGCATAAAAGGCCGCATCGTCGAGCATCTTGAAATAGATCGTGCCGTGGGCAGCCCCGGCCGCGTGGTGGACTTCCTCGCCCACATCGAATGAAATGCGCGCCGTTCCGCGTCCGGTAATCTCGAGCCGGGATCGAAAGAGCGAATTGATCGGAGCCGAGGCATAAAGGCTTTCGAGCGCACGGTAATGCGGCGCGGCGCCGGCCTCTTCGGCGATTTCGGCAGTGTCAGGCAGCGCTTCGGTCCGAGGCGTTGGAGAGAAGCGCATAAAGCGTTTCTTCGTCGCGCGCGTCCGAAAGGGCCTCGTGAATGCGCTCGTCGCGCATGGCGCGTGAAATTGATGCGAGGGCGTGGAGATGGGCAACGCCTGCATTTTCCGGCGAGACGAGGCCGAATACGATGTCGACAGGCATCCCATCGGCCGCGGCGAAATCTACCGGTTCTTCAAGCCGCAACAGCACCGCCACCGGGCGGCGGGTGCCGTAGACGCGCGCATGCGGAATGGCGACCCCGCGTCCGAATCCCGTGCTGCCGAGCTTCTCGCGTTCGTCGAGCCGTTCGAGAACCATTGTCCGGTCAAGTCCGTAGACCTGCTCGAAGCGTTCGGCGAGCTGTTCGAAAATGTCCCGCTTTGTGGCAGCTTTTATCGTCGCCACGGCCTCGGGTTTGAGGGAATAATTGACGTTCATCTTGATCAGTCGCGAATCAGTCCAACGGTGTCCAGCCTATACCATTTCGGCAAATACGCCACCTTTGACCGCAAAATTGCTACCTTTTTTCAGAAGCTTGAGTGTTTTGTCAGGCAAAATGCGGAGCCTCGCCGCGCCCGGTTCAGGAAGGTTCGACCCAGCCGATCGAGCCATCGTCGCGGCGATAGACCATATTATGTCGGCCAGTTCCAGCGTTTTTGAAGAATAGCGCATTGGTGTGCCGAAGGTCGAGCAGCATGACCGCGTCCGAGACGGTGGTGACTGGGATGTCGGTCCGCGTTTCCGCAATTACCAGCGGAGCATCGCTCTCCACTTCGGCTTCGGGTTCCTCTGCCGCAAAAACCGTATAGGCGGCCTCTTCTTCCTTCGCGGCATGGGCGGATTGTTCGTGGCGGTCCTTCAAGCGGCGCTTGTAGCGCCTCAACTGCTTGTCGATCTTGTCGACCGCGGCATCGAAGGCTTGGTGAACGTCATGCGCCTCGGCATGCGCTTTCATGATCAACCCATGCATCACATGGAGCACGATGTCGCAGGCGAAGGCATGGGTCGGCGCCTTGCCGAACGTTACTTGGGATGAAAGCGCGCGACTGAAATACTTCTCGACGATCGTATTGAGCCTGTCCGCGGCATGTTCCTGCAGAGCCGAACCTGTGTCGAGTTGGTGGCCGGACACCCTGATATCCATGATCGAATTTACTCCTGCAAACTGCACTGGGCAGAAAAATCGTTCAGCTTCTCCAAATGGGGGCTTCCATTTTTTCGAGGAATGCGCAGTGCCGCGCCAGTTCCCCGGCGCTCGCCGCATGCGGCCGCGCCTCGCGGAATACCCGATCCCTAGACGGGGCCTTCCTGAGTTCAATGGTATCCTCGACCGAATTTGCCGCAAGCTGGAGGCCGATCTGGCGGCCGCCGGTCAATTCGACATAGACTTGCGCCAGCAATTCGGCGTCGAGCAGTGCGCCGTGGAGCGTCCTGTGGCTGCGGTCGATGCCATAGCGGGTACACAATGCATCGAGCGAGAGCTTGGCTCCGGGATGGCGGCGGCGGGCGAGCGCCAACGTATCGATCATCCGGGACTCGTCGACCGGTCCGAACCCGCAAATTGCCAATTCTGCGTTGAGGAACCCGAAGTCGAACGCTGCGTTGTGCGCCACGAGCGGCGCGTCGCCCAGGAATTCGAGCAAATCAGCAACGATTTCGGCAAAACGCGGCTTTTCCGCCAGGAATGAGTCGGACAGGCCATGGACCGCCTGCGCCTCCGCCGGCATCGGCCGGTCGGGATTGAAATAGGCGTGAAAAGTGCGGCCAGTCGCCACCCGGTTGATCATCTCGATGCAGCCCATTTCCACCATCCTGTCGCCCTGCGAGGGGTCGAGACCGGTGGTTTCGGTATCGAAGACGATTTCTCTCATCCTAACCAATATCGGACCGCCGCGCGCCGCTGGCAAGGGCCTGCACGCTCAGCCGCGCAATTTCGCGACCAGTTCCGCCACCGCCCTGCGTGTGTCCTCGAGCGAACCTCCATTCTCGATCACGAAATCGGCGCGGGCACGCTTCTCGGCGTCGGGGAGCTGGAGGCGCAGGATTTCCTCGAACCGCTCCTCGGTCATGTCGGGCCGGGCAAGCACGCGTTCACGCTGGACTTCGGGCGGTGCCGAAACCACCACCACGATATCGACATCCTTGGCCTGCCCGGTCTCGAACAGCAGGGGGATATCGAACACGATCAGCTTCTCGTCCCGCTTGGCGTCGAGGAATGCCCGCCGCGCGGCGCGAACCGCGGGATGCACGATTGCTTCGAGTTTCCTGAGTTGGGCGGGATCGCCGAAGACAATTTCCGCCAGCTGCTTGCGGTCGACGCCGTCTGGCCCGGTGGTACCGGGGAATGCCTCCTCGATCGCGGGGACCAAGCTCCCGCCGGGGCCCTGCATCGTATGGACCTCGCCATCGGCATTGAAGGTCGGGACGCCCAGCTCGTCGAAAATCTGCGCGACGGTCGACTTGCCCATGCCGATCGAGCCCGTGAGCCCGATGACGCGGGGTCCGGCCTTGCCCGCTTCGATCATGACGTCAACAGCCTCCTCAACTCCTCGTCCCCGTCTTCGCGCGGTGGAGCGACCCCAAAGAATTTCTCGAATGCCAGCGCCGCCTGCCCGATCAGCATCGAGAGCCCGTCGATAGTGCGGAGTCCCGCAGCGCGCGCGGATTTGAGCAATTCGGTTTCGAGCGGCGAGGTGACGATATCGTAGACCACGCTGCCGGGAGGAACGTGCGATAGATCGAATGCAAGTGCCGGCTGTCCCTGCATGCCCAGCAGGCTGGCGTTGACGATCAGGTCGAGACAGCCTTCCCGGTGATCGAACTCGAAATTTGTCGGCTCCGAAAAATGATCGAGCGGGGCGACATGGTGCTCTCCCGCAGGATCGAGCTCGTCGAGGAGCGCTCTTGCCTTGTCCGGATCGCGGCCGGCCACCACAAGCGTTACTCCCTGCCCGGCCAGGGCCGCGATGATCGCGCGCGCCGCTCCGCCAGTGCCAATTATCCGCGCCATCCGGAACAGGTGCCTTGTTGCCAGATCCCGCCTCAATGGTTCGAGGAAGCCGTCGGCATCGGTGTTGAAGCCTGCGAGCGCGCCGGTATCCTGCCGGACAATCGTGTTCACCGCCCCGATCGCTTCGGCCAGGGGGTCGAGCCGGTCGAGCAGCGGCATGACGGCCTGCTTGTGCGGCATGGTGACATTGCAGCCGCGCCAGTCTGGATCGGCGCGGCGCTCTGCAAGATAATCTGCCAGTCCCTCGCTTGTCACATGGCAGGCGAGGTATTCGGCATCGAGCCCGAGCTTTCCGATCCAGTAATTATGGATCGCGGGCGATTTCGATTGCGCGATTGGATCGCCGATTACTTCGGCATAAGGTCGGCTCATGACGGCAGTTCCCCGAAATCGCGCAAGGCATCCAGCACGGCGAGCAGGGGCATGCCGAGCACGGTGAACTGGTCGCCCTCGATCGCCGTGAAGAGCTGCACGCCACGCCCTTCGATCCGGAAGACACCGACACAGCCAGAAACTGCCGGCCACTCCGCCTGGAGGTATTTCTCGATGAAGGCGTCGGTCAGGTCACGCACGAGCAATCCGGCGGAGGCGTGGTTATACCATTGCCGTTCGCCATCGCGGACCAGAACCGCTGCACTGTGGAGTTCCATTCGCCTGCCCGAGAAGAAGCGCAAATGGTCTGTTGCCTGGGCGCGCGTTTCCGGCTTGTCGAACCGCCGCCCCTCAACCGTGACCAGCGAATCGCCGCCGAGTACCAGCCTGCCCGGGAGGGCTTCGGAAACCGCCCTGGCCTTGGCTTCGGCCAACGCCACGCACGCCTTCATCGGGTCGGGATCGTCCAATTCGGCTTCAAGTGCCCGCTCGTCGATACCGGGGCGAATGACTTCGAAGGGAACCCCTGCCGCCTCGAGCATCGCCTTGCGCGACGCGCTGCCGGAAGCAAGCACGATCATGCGGCAGCGCCCGGAAGCGGGCCGGCGCTCGCTTCCCGCTCGCCGATCAGCCGGATCACCGCTGCCGCAGTCTCTTCGATCGATCGCCTTGTCACGTCGATCACCGGCCAGCCATTGTCGGCGAACAACCTTCGGGCAAACAGGACCTCCTTCTCGACCCGATCCTCGTCGACATAGGAGGTCTCGGTCGCTTCGTTGAGCGACAGGAGCCGGTTGCGGCGGATCTGGACCAGCCGCTTGGGTGCGGTTGTCAGCCCCACGATCAGCGGGTGCCGCAGTCCGAACAGCGAGGCATGCGGCGGGCTCTCGATCACCAACGGGACATTGGCCACCTTGTAACCGCGGTTGGCAAGATAGATACTGGTCGGGGTCTTGGATGTCCGGGACACCCCCGCCAGGACAATGTCGGCTTCTTCCCAGTCCTCCCATAATACTCCATCGTCATGGGCGATGGTGTAATGGATTGCATCGACCCTGCCGAAATAGGCTTCATCCATTGCGTGCTGACGGCCGGGGCGGCCGACCGCTGCCTGGCCGAGCTGGCTCTCGAGCGCCTCGGTGACCGCATCGAGCGCATCGACCGCGGGCAGGCCAAGTGCGCGGCAATGCTCTACCAGCCTGCGCCGGATTTCGGGATTGACCAGGGTGAACAGCACCAGCCCGGGATGGGCCGCTATCTCACCGAGAATGCGGTCAAGATGTTGCTGCGAACGGACCATCGGCCAGAAATGGCGGATCACGTCCGCTCCCTCGAACTGCGCCAATGCTGCCTTGGCGATCATTTCCAGGGTCTCGCCGGTCGAGTCAGACAGGAGGTGGAGGTGAAGCCGGGTCATCGGGCAATTCGGTGCCTTGGGGCATGTGGACAATCACCGGCATAAACCACGGGAGCAACCGGCGGACAAGCTCGGCAGCGAAATCCCTCACCGCAGCGAGTCTTGCTGCGTGTCGGATTTGGACAGGCTGGCAGTGATTTCGACAGGCTGGGGATTGCGGGGACAGAGTCTGCTTGACGCCATTTAGTCGCGAGTCGACTGGTCAAATGGCCTGTTCATCACGGGAGAATTCGGGCAAGGGCGCGCAATCCCCGCTTTCCACAGGACCAACAGAGTCCAACAATTCTATATAAATATATATTTCGTTTGATTGGACTCTCGCGTTATGCCCGGCCTTCTCCTCGATGTCCTGCAAGGTGGCAGAACCGATCGGACCCCGATCTGGCTTATGCGTCAGGCTGGCCGTTACCTTCCGGAATATCGCGAGCTGCGTGCGCGGAAGGGCGGATTTCTCGAACTGGTCTATGATCCCGAGGCGGCTGCCGAGATCACGCTCCAGCCGATCCGCCGCTTCGGGTTCGACGGGGCGATCCTGTTTTCGGATATCCTGATCGTTCCCTATGCGATGGGCCAGGATCTTGTATTCACGGCCGGAGAAGGCCCCTGCCTGTCGCCCCGGCTGGTCGATACCGCGCTCGATGCGCTGAGCGCTTCGCCTGGTCGCCTGACGCCGATTTATGAGACGGTCAGGCTTGTCCGGAATCAGCTCGACAGCGACACGACCCTGCTCGGTTTCGCCGGCAGCCCGTGGACGGTCGCAACCTATATGGTCGCCGGCGAAGGCAGCCGCGACCAGCAGGTGACGCGGCAGTTAGCCTATCGCGACCGCGGTGCGTTCCAGGCGATCATCGACGCGATCGTCGCGGTGACGGTCGACTATCTGTGCGGGCAGGTCGAGGCCGGAGCGGAAGCAGTGCAGCTGTTTGACAGCTGGGCCGGAAGCCTTGCCTCGGCCGAATTCGAGCGTTGGGTGATCATGCCCAACGCCAGAATCGTCGAGGCGGTGAAGCGGCAGTTTCCCGATCTCCCGATTATCGGCTTTCCCAAGGGCGCAGGCGAGAAGCTTTCCGCTTATGCCGGCGAGACCGGAGTCGATGCGATGGGAATCGACGAAACGATCGATCCGCTGTGGGCCGCGAGGAGCTTGCCCGAGGCGATGCCGGTCCAAGGCAATCTCGATCCGCTCCTGTTGATCTCGGGCGGGCTCGAACTCGAACACCAGGCGCACCACTTGCTCGAGGCCTTTTCGGGCCGGCCGCATATCTTCAATCTCGGGCACGGAATCGACAAGGAAACGCCGATCGAGCATGTCGAAGAGTTGATCGCCATCGTGCGCAACTGGCGGGGATGAAATCGGCCATGGAAGTCTCTATAGCTGCGCCATGCAGGACGTTCTCGCGATGATATTCTATTGGCTCAAGGCAGCCCATATCATCTTCGTGATCTTCTGGATGGCGGGATTGTTCATGCTCCCGCGCTATTTCATCTACCATCAGGAATGCCCAGAAGACTCTTCCGAAAACGGGGTCTGGATCGAGCGCGAACGCAAACTCCTGAAGATCATCATGACGCCTTCGATCATCGTGGTCTGGGCCGTCGGCTTGCTGCTGGCCTATCACGTCGGCGCTTTCAACCAGGGCTGGTTTCACGCAAAGCTGGCCGTGGTCCTGGGATTGTCGGCTTATCATGGCTGGCTGGCCGGATATGCGAAGAAGCTGGCTCTCGGTCAGCGGGCGGTCAGCGGCAAGAACCTGCGCATGCTCAATGAAATCCCAGGCGTTGCTGCGGCGATCATCGTTATCCTGGTAGTGATCAAGCCTTTTTAGTCCGTCGCGGAATCGCGCCGGGGTGGCAGGCGGCCACTGCCAATTCGAATTGACGGGAGGTCGCGCGCGGCCTACATCCCCAACCATTCCGGCTCAGGCCACCGCTCCAGGTGGCAAAGGTCTGCTTTCTCCAAGCCCATCGACCTGCCGGCATCCCAAGATTCCAGACGGAAACACAGACAATGCATTTGAAAGAACTGAAACAGAGGACGCCGGCCGAACTGGTCGAAATGGCCGAAGAATACGAGGTCGAAGGCGCATCGACGATGCGTCGTCAGGATCTGATGTTCGCGATCCTCAAGGAAGTCGCCGAAGACGGCGAGGAAATCGTCGGCCAGGGCACGATCGAGGTTTTGCAGGACGGTTTCGGCTTCCTGCGCAGCCCTGAAGCCAATTACCTCGCCGGGCCCGACGACATTTATGTTTCGCCCAACCAGGTTCGCAAATGGGGCCTGCGCACTGGCGACACGGTCGAAGGCGAAATCCGCGCGCCCAGGGATGGCGAACGCTATTTTGCGCTGACCAAGCTGACCAGCGTCAATTTCGACGATCCCGAAGCGGTCCGTCACCGGACCAATTTCGATAACCTTACTCCGCTCTATCCCGACGAACGGCTCAATCTCGATACGCTCGATCCGACGGTGAAGGACAAGTCTGCCCGCGTGATCGACCTGATCGCGCCGCAGGGCAAGGGCCAGCGCGCGCTGATCGTGGCTCCGCCGCGGACCGGCAAGACGGTGTTGTTGCAGAACATCGCTAAGGCGATCACCGACAACCACCCCGAAGTGTTCCTGATCGTTCTCCTGGTCGATGAGCGGCCCGAGGAAGTGACCGACATGCAGCGCAGCGTGAAGGGCGAGGTGATTTCCTCGACCTTCGATGAGCCCGCCTCGCGCCATGTGCAGGTTGCCGAGATGGTTATCGAGAAGGCCAAGCGCCTGGTCGAGCACAAGAAGGATGTCGTGATCCTGCTCGACTCGATCACTAGGCTCGGCCGCGCCTACAACACCGTGGTGCCGAGCTCGGGCAAGGTGCTGACCGGCGGTGTTGACGCCAATGCCCTGCAACGTCCCAAGCGCTTCTTCGGCGCGGCCCGCAATATCGAGGAAGGCGGCTCGCTCTCGATCATCGCCACCGCGCTGATCGATACCGGCAGCCGGATGGACGAAGTGATCTTCGAGGAGTTCAAGGGCACTGGCAATTCGGAAATCGTGCTCGACCGCAAGGTGGCCGACAAGCGCATCTTCCCCTCGCTCGATGTCGGCAAGAGCGGCACCCGCAAGGAAGAGTTGCTGGTCGACAAGGACAAGCTTTCCAAGATGTGGGTGTTGCGCCGGATCCTGATGCAGATGGGCACAGTCGATGCGATGGAATTCCTGCTCGACAAGATGAAGGATTCCAAGACCAACGAGGACTTCTTCGCGACGATGAATCAGTAATCGGTCGGCTCCTCCCGCAGGGTGGAGCTACCCTAGGTTCTCGGAGAAAAACTCCCTCGTCCGCTGGTCGGCTAGCTGTGCACCCTCCTCGTCGCGCCGGCCTCCCGAAGTCGCGGCAAAGCCGTGATCGAGCCCCTCGTAATCGTACAGGGTCACCCTGGGGTGCGGATCGAGCGCTTCGTGAATCGCGGCCTGCGCTTCCGGCCCCACGAAATGGTCGGCGGTCGGGATATGCAGCATCAGCGGGTTGGCGATCGCGTGGGCCTCGCGCAGCATCTGGTCGATCATGACGCCATAATAGCCGACGCTGGCATCAACATCGGTCCGCGCGGCCGCCATAAAGGCCATCCGTCCGCCGAGGCAGAAACCGACCACGCCGACTTTCGCGACCCCTTCCTCTGTCCGGCAATGGCGGATGAGCGCCTCGATATCCTTCACGCCGAGATCGGCGTCGAATTTCTGCATATTGGCGATCGCCTGGTCGAACTCTCCTTCGATCTCGGGATCGAGCTCGCTCCCCGGTGCGAAGCGCCAGAAGATGTCGGGTGCCAGCGCAAGATAACCCAGCGCCGCCCAATCCTCGCATTTCTTCACGATACCCGGATTCACACCGAAGATTTCGGGAATGACGATGATGGCGGCGCGCGGATCGCCCCGAGGCTTTACGCGGAAACAGGGAATTGCGCCGTCGCCTTCCATGGCGGGAACGGAAATATTGGTGGACATGCCGCACTCCTTTCGCAGGAATCACCTTGGCCGAGCCTATGGCCTGACAATGGACTTTGCCAACTACGTATGACAGCGCTTGCAGCGCGCGGGCGTAATACCCAGTTAGGGCAGTATTGGCGTTGCCGTATCCCGGAGTTCCCGAAATGAAGGTCCATGTCGAAGTCGAATGTTCGCCCGAGGAAGCTCGCCGTTTCATGGGTCTCCCCGATGTCGAAAAGGCCAACGAAGCCTATGTCGACAGCATCGCCAAGGCGATGAAAGGCGCGACCAATGCGGACCAACTGCAGGAGTTTGCCCGGCAGCTGGCGCCGATGGGGCAAATCGGGCTCAAGATGTTCCAGAACTTCATGGAGAACAGCCAGGCCTTCACCGAAGGTGCAAAGGGCAAACGCAAGCGGGAAGAAGATTTCGATTACGATTTCGACGAAGATTGACTTCGCGCCTGACGCAATGCGCGCGATGCGCTAGCGGCACAAACCAATGGACACCATTTTTGCATTGTCGAGCGGGCAGCCGCCTGCGGCAATCGCAGTGCTGCGGATCAGCGGGCCGCAAGCCGGCGCTGCGCTGGTCGAGCTTGCAGGCGGTTTGCCGCGTCCGCGCCAGGCCAGATTGCGGACTCTGCGCGGCGAGAATGGCGAAATGCTCGATCGGGCCCTGGTGTTGTGGTTTCCCGGGCCGGCAACGGCCACCGGCGAGGACCTGGCGGAACTGCACCTCCACGGCGGAAGGGCGGTCATTGCCGCGGTCGAACAGGCCCTGGCCGGGATTGCCGGGCTGCGCCGCGCCGAAGCGGGCGAGTTCACACGCCGCGCCTTTGCCAATGGCCTGATCGACTTGGCCGAGGCCGAAGGACTCGCCGACCTGCTTGCGGCCGAGACCGAACTCCAGCGGCGTTCAGCCGTTGCCATGGCCGGCGGGGCGCTTTCGAAGCAGGCGGCAGAGTGGCGAAATCTGGTGCTTGCCCTCTCGGCGCAACTCGAAGCAGCGCTCGATTTCGACGACGAGGATGACGTCGCGCCGCTTCCGGCTGAATTCCTGAGTCAAATCAAGGGCTTGGAGCAGGAAATCCGGGCCTGGCTGGACGCGCCGCGGGCCGAGATCCTGCGCGAGGGGTTCAGGGTCGTGCTGGCCGGTCCGCCCAATTCGGGAAAATCTACACTTTTCAACGTCTTGGTCGAGAGCGAAGCGGCAATCGCGACTCCGATCGCCGGAACCACGCGCGATGTGCTGGTCCGCCCGGTGGCGATCGCCGGAATTCCGTTCAGTTTCGTCGATACCGCCGGATTGCGCGAGGCCGGCTCCGACGCGATTGAGGAAATCGGCATTTCGAAGGCCCGCGGCGAGTTGGAGCGCGCCGACCTGGTGCTGTGGCTTGGCGAGGAAGGTGAGGGGCCGCCGGAGTGCTGGGAGATCGAGCCGCAGATCGATTTGGAGGACCGGCGGTGCAAGATTTCGCCGGATTTCCGCGTTTCCGCATTGACCGGAGAGGGAATGCCGGGTCTGAAGCATGCACTTGTCGAACGCGCGCGCCAGAGCATGCCCAGGCCGGGCGAGACGGCGCTGAATCTGCGGCAGCGCGATTTGCTGGGCGATGTCGCTGCCGCGCTGGCCGAAGTGGATGAAGCGCAGGACCTCCTGCTGGTTGCGGAACAGCTGCGCCAGGCACGGATTGCCTTCGACCGACTGATCGGGCGCGCATCGACCGAAGACATGCTCGATGCACTGTTCGGGCGCTTCTGCATCGGGAAGTAGGGCAGCATGATGTTCCACGTGGAACAATCATAGGTTTTGACCGGAATCGCGCGGCGGTATAACGGCGCTCGCCATGCATGATTTCGATATCGTGGTTGTGGGCGGCGGGCATGCCGGTTGCGAGGCGGCTGCGGTGGCGGCGCGCATGGGCGCGCGCACCGCGCTGGTAAGCTTCGACCTCTCCGCGATCGGTGCGATGAGCTGCAACCCGGCGATCGGCGGGCTTGGCAAGGGGCACCTCGTGCGCGAAGTCGATGCCTTTGACGGGCTCATCGGCCGGGCCGCCGATGCGGCCGCGATCCATTACCGCATGCTCAACCGCTCGAAAGGAAGCGCGGTCTGGGGTCCGCGGGTCCAAGCCGACCGCAAGCTGTTCAAGGCAGCGGTCCAGGCGATGATTGGCGCGCAGGCCAATCTCGAACTGGTCGCTGGCGAGGCTACCGAACTCGTTATCGAGCAGGGCAGGGTGGCCGGTCTGGTGCTTGGCGACGGAAGCTGCCTTTCAGCGCGGGCGGTGGTTCTGTGCACCGGAACCTTCCTCGGTGGAACCCTGTTTCGCGGCGAAGAGCGGATCGTGGGCGGGCGGATCGGCGAGGCTTCGGCCCAACGGCTTGCCACGCAATTGCGCGCGGCGGAATTGCCGATGGCGCGGCTCAAGACGGGGACCCCGCCGCGGCTCGATGGTCGGACAATCGACTGGTCGCGGCTGGAGCAGCAAAGCTCCGACGGCGATCGCTGGACCATGTCGCCGCTCACGCAGATCCAGGCCAATCCGCAGCTTTTTTGCGCAATCACCAGGACAAACGAGCGCACCCATGACGTCATCCGCGCGAACCTCGATCGTTCGCCGCTGTTCACCGGGGCAATCGGCGCGGCGGGGCCGCGCTATTGTCCCTCGATCGAAGACAAGATCCATCGTTTCGCAGACCGCGACGGGCACCAGGTCTTTCTCGAGCCCGAAGGGCTCGATACGCATCTTGTCTATCCCAACGGGATCAGCACCTCGCTCCCGGCCGATGTCCAGCTCGAGATGTTGCAAAGCATGATCGGGCTCGAACAGGTCGCGATGGAAGTCCCCGGTTACGCGGTCGAATACGATTATATCGACCCGCGGGCGCTGACGCCTGGCCTTGAATTGCGGGCGCTTCCTGGCCTTCATTGTGCCGGACAGATCAACGGGACCACCGGTTACGAGGAAGCAGCGGCGCAGGGGTTGGTCGCAGGCCTGCACGCGGCCGCCGCGGTCCTCGGTCGCGAGGCGCCGAAGCTGGACCGCGCCAATAGCTATATCGCGGTCATGATCGACGATCTCACTCTGCAGGGAGTCTCGGAGCCCTACCGCATGCTCACCGCGCGCGCCGAATACCGCTTGCGCCTGCGGGCCAATAACGCGACGACCAGGCTTACGCCGATCGCGATTGCGGCGGGTTGTGTGGGCCAGCAGCGCCGGAACTGGTTCGAACAGCGCGAAGAGACGCGGCTGCGCTGGTCGGATGCGCTCGACCGCGAGGTTTCGGGGACCGAGCTGGCAAATGCCGGCAATTCGGTCCGCGAGGATGGCGGGAAGCGCAGCCTGCGCGAATGGCTTCGCTTTGGCGGAATCGAGCTTGAATCGCTTAAGGCGTGGCTCCCCGAAGACTGCGAAATCGGGGATCCCGTCGGTCTGGAACTGGCAGAGGACGCGCTCTATGCGCCATACCTTGCCCGACAGGAGGCGGAATTGCGCGATTTGCGCGCCAGCGAGGCCGTGGCGCTGGGCGAGGATTTTCCCTTCGAGGCAATCCCCGGCCTGTCGCGCGAGATGGTCGAACGGCTCAGTATCGCAAGGCCGGCAAATCTCTCTGCTGCGGGCAGGGTGCCGGGCGTGACGCCTGCCGCGCTTGCCGCCTTGCTGGTCCACGCCCGCCGACGCGAAGATTGCGCCGCATGATCGCAAACGAGGCCGAGGCGCGCAAATTTGTCGCGCGCAATTGCGACGCTGCGGGGCTCGCAAGGCTCGAGCGGCTAGTCGAGTTGCTGCTTGCAGAAAATCGGCACCAGAATCTGATTGCGGCGAACAGCCTGCAATCGCTCTGGTTGCGCCATATTGCGGATTCGCTGCAACTGCTGGCCCATGTTCCACGTGAAGCAGCGGGCGATTGGCTCGATCTCGGGACCGGAGCGGGGTTTCCAGGGCTGGTCATCGCCGCAATCAGGCCGGATTTATCCATGAAGTTGGTTGAATCCCGTCGCAAACGTGTCGCCTGGCTGGAGCGCGCGAGGACCGAGCTGGGTCTTGGCAATTGCCAAATCCTCGGTTCGCGGCTGGAACTGGTGGATTCCTTCCCGGCAGGGGTGATTTCCGCGCGAGCCTTTGCCCCGCTGCCGCGTTTGCTCGATCTTTCCGCACGCTTTTCCACACCGGCGACCTATTGGCTGTTGCCCAAGGGGCGCTCGGCAGCGCAAGAATTGGCCACATTGCCCGAATCGCAGCGAAAAATGTTCCACGTGGAACGATCGCTCACCGAACCCGGGGCGGGAATAATTGTTGGCCATTTGCGACAGGAAGCGAGGCAAGGAGCGTGATCCGCATTGCAATTGCCAACCAGAAGGGCGGGGTCGGCAAGACGACGACGGCGATCAATATCGCGACCGCGATGGCTGCTACGGGCTGGAAGACGCTGCTGGTCGATCTCGATCCGCAGGGCAACGCCTCGACCGGCCTCGGAATCGAGGCTGCACGGAGGAAAGTCACCAGCTACGAGGTTCTCTTGGGAGAGGCGGGCCTGGGAGAGGCCATGGTTGCAAGCAGTATCCCCGGTCTCGATATCGTCCCGGCAACCCAGGATCTGAGCGGAGCCGAAGTCGAATTGGTCGACTTCCAGGATCGCACCGGTCGATTGCGCGACGCGCTGGCGGGACATCGCGGCCACGATGTCTGCTTTATCGACTGCCCGCCGTCGCTCGGCCTGCTGACGCTGAATGCCCTGGCCTGCGCTGATACGCTGCTGGTGCCGCTCCAATGCGAGTTCTTCGCGCTCGAAGGGCTTTCGCAACTGCTGCAGACCGTCGAACGGGTCCAGCAGCTGTTCAACCCCGATCTGGGCATTGTCGGGGTCGCGCTGACGATGTTCGATCGCCGCAACCGGCTTACCGACCAGGTCGCCGACGACGTACGCGATTGCCTGGGCAATCTCGTTTTCGAATCGGTGATTCCGCGGAATGTCAGGCTTTCGGAGGCTCCAAGTCACGGATTGCCGGCGCTGGTCTATGACCACAGCTGCGCCGGCAGCAGGGCCTACATGGCCCTGGCGCGCGAGCTCATCGGCAGGCTTCCGGAACGGAGGAAGGCAGCGTGAGCGGCGAAGGCAACGATAACCGGAATGGGCCGATCCGGCTTTCGGGGGCACCCAGGCAGGACGCCAGGCGCAAGCTCGGGCGCGGCTTGGGTGCCTTGCTGGGAGAAGCCAGGCGGGAGGAGCCGCTCGCTGCGAAAGGGTCGGAAAATCAAAGCGCTGTGCCGATCAGGGCGTTGCAGCCGGTCAATGCGGGCGAAGGGTTGGCAAACATCCCGGTGGCCGAAATCCGGCCGCATCCCGACCAGCCGCGGCGCCATTTCGACGAAGATTCCCTGAAGGAACTGGCGGCTTCGATTGCGTCGCGCGGCGTAATCCAGCCGGTCATCGTCCGCCCGCTTGCCGAGGGCTACCAGCTGGTCGCGGGCGAACGCCGTTGGCGTGCGGCGCAAAGAGCGCAGCTCCATGAAATCCCGGCGCTAATTCGCGATCTTTCGGATCGCGACGTGATGGCCCTGTCGCTGATCGAGAACATCCAGCGCGAGGATCTCAATCCGGTCGAAGAGGCCCGCGCCTATCACCGGCTCGCCGAGCAGGAAGGGCTGGCCCAGGCTGAAATCGCTCGCCTGGTCGAAAAGTCGCGCAGCCATGTCGCGAACCTCCAGCGCCTGCTGGGCTTGCCCGAAGCGGTCCTGGAGTTGCTCGAGCAGGGCAAGCTGACAATGGGGCATGCGCGGGCGCTGATCGGTCACGAGCAGGCGGTTTCCATCGCGCTCGAGGCGGTGGCCAAGGGCCTGTCGGTCCGCGCCGTCGAAAGACTGGTCCGGGCATCGCGTTCTAGTGAGAAGACCTCCGGCGCCAGTACGACACGGAGGCGCGAAGACTCGGACGATGCCGACATCGCCGCGGTGCAAAATCATCTCGAAGAATTGCTCGGCCTCCAGGTAAGAATAAATACCGATGCGGACCCCCGATCGGGCGCGGTGACGATCCGCTATCGTACGCTCGACCAGTTGGACCTGATTTGCCAGCGCCTTACAGGTGGCGGAATCTAAAGGATTTTTCGTCGAAAGCCTGGAGCCAGTATGCTTGGACGGGGCAGTCGTGATTAACGAAAAACCGTTTAGGCGTTAACCACTTTTGCAAGTAAAGCCTGAACATCCAGACCCTAAAAGCGCTGTCACGGATAGGGCGTTTCGGCCTGTTCGGCGGGGTCGCACAGGGGTGCCCCGCGGGCAAGTATCGCTTGGAAGGGACAACACAATGTTCAACAAGTTTCGTATTGGCGCCGCGGGCGTCGCAATTGTTTCGGCGTTCGGTCTTGCTACGGCCGCCCATGCCGCGGACACTGCAACGGCGACCGCCGAAGCGGATATCCTCGAGGCGCTGACGCTCAACAACCTCAATTCGCTCGATTTTGGCCAGATCGCCGTCAATGGTGCCGACACGGTTACAGTCGCGGCCGATGGCAGCGGCACCACCTGCGGTGCGAACCTGATCTGCGCTGCCGGCACCTCGAGCCCGGCCGATTTCCAGGTCGATGGCACGGCCAATACCGTGGTCAGCATCCAGATCGGCGCGGCGTCGCCCTTGACCGGCCCGGGTGCCGACATGGCGCTTTCCGGCCTTAACGATGATACCGCCGGCTCGGTCAATCTGGGCGTTACCGGATCGGCGACCTTCGGCGTCGGCGGCACGCTCAGCGTCAATGCCGGCCAGACACCCGGCTATTATTCCAGCACTTTCGACGTAACCGTCGAATACCAGTAATCGCTGGATCCCGCGCAATTCGAACTGCGCGGGGAGACACGAGTTGAAAGGCCGCATCCGGATATCCGGGTGCGGCCTTTTCCATGCCTGCAAAAGGCGACCATCGTTAGCGGTAAATTAACCCTGATTTCCTAGGACATAGGTGAAATTCCCAAACCCGCCGCGGGTCGGCGGAAGACCAAGAGAGGCCTGTCCATGTCCTTCGGCAAGCTGACCATTTTGCTCAAGCGCAGCGCCGCGATCGGCCTTATGGCCGCCAGCCTGCTCGCTTCTGCTCCCGCGGCCGCGCAAGGCGACCTGCTGGTTGCCCCGACCAGGGTGATCATGGACGGGCGCGGCACCGCAAATGTCATTCTGAGCAATATCGGGAACGAAGAGGCGACCTATCGCATCAGTGCCGAATTGCGCCGGATGACGCCCGAAGGCGATCTCGAGCAGGTCGAAGCAGACGAAATCAACTCGACCGAAAGCGCGGCACTGGAAATGGTCCGGTTCGCCCCGCGCAGGGTGGTGCTCCCGCCGGGGCAGCCGCAATCGGTTCGGCTGAGTGCCCGGCCAGCCTCCGACCTGCCCGATGGAGAATACCGCATCCATCTGACATTCAACGGAATTCCCAAGGTTCTTCCGGTCTCGGCCGCGGCCAGCGAACGCGCCGCCCAGGGTATCGAGATCAGCCTCATCCCGATCTATGCGATCAGCATTCCGATCATCGTCCGCAAGGGCAATGTCGACGCCAGCGCGTTGATCAGCAACCCGCGGCTCGAGCCGCGCCCCGATGGCGGCGCGTTCCTCAAGCTCGATATGGCTCGCAGCGGCAACGGATCGGTGTTCGGGGAGCTGCGCGTCCTGCGGCCAGGCGAATCCGAGCCGATCTTCCATGTCCGCGGGATTGCGATCTATCCCGAAATCGCGAGCCGCGAGCTGGCGCTGAGCCTCACAAGCCAACAAGCCGCTGAATTTCGTGGCAATCTTCGCTTCGAATATCGCGAGCTCCCGGAAACCGGAGGCGAGTTGCTAGCCTCGGTCGAAGGAATGATTGGCTGACGCGGCGCGCCGGCAATCATCCAGGGCCCTGAGCCATGCGCATCCACCGGATCATAGGGAAAGGCGCCGTCGCGAGCATCGCGGCGGCTTTTGCCGTTTCCGGATCCGGACTCCTTGCCCAATCGGCCGGGGGCTGGAGCGCGAATGACGACGACGCGCTGTTGTTCGAGGTCCGCGCCGGCCGCTACGTGGTTGAAGGCGATGTGCGCGGCTATCGCACCGATTACGGGACCTGCCTCGATTTCGGCGATGTTATCCAGGTGCTCGACCTGCCGGTCCGGCTCGACAAGAAGTCGCGCCGCGCAACCGGCTGGCTGTTCGCGGAAGAGCGGAAACTAACGATCGACCGCGACTCCAATACGGTACAAATCGTGAACAGGGTGTCGGACCTCGGAGCCGGCGAGATTTACGACACGCCGGAAGGCTGGTGTATCGATGCCAGGACCCTCTCCGGCTGGTTCGGGATCCAGCTTACGGCCGATCCGTTCAACCAGGTCCTCAGGCTCGAGGGCGACCCCTCGCTACCGTTCCTGCAGGCGATCGAACGCAGAAGTCGCGCGGCGCGACTTCGTCCAAAGCGGCAGGAATTCGACCTTTCCAAGCTACCGCAGGCGGATTTGCCGTATGAGGCATGGCGTCAGCCATCGGTCGACATGGTGGTCGATCTCGCCTTCAACAAACAGGGACAGTCCACCCGGACCAGGGTCAGCTATGAGATCTTCGCCAGCGGCGAAGTCGCCGGAGCGAGCTTCGACGCGCGCTTTGCGTCGAATGCGAATGGCGAACCCGGGTCCCTGAGGCTGCGCGCCTTCCGGGTCGATCCCGATGGCGGCCTGCTGGGCCCCCTGGGCGCCACCAAGGTGGCAATTGGCGATGTCGAGACGGAATCGACCGCGTTGACCGGCCGCAATGGCCGCGGGCGCGGTGCGATCATCTCGAACAAGCCGCTACTGCGTCCCGCAAGTTTCTCGCAGACCACGATCCGGGGCGCGATGCCCTCGGGGTGGGATGCGGAACTCTACCGTAACGGTCAGCTCATCGCATTCCAGGGTGGCAGCCTGGATGGGTTCTATGAATTCATCGATGTAGACCTGCTTTACGGCAAGAACGACCTTGAGGTCGTTCTCTACGGGCCTCAAGGCCAGGTTCGGCGCGAAGCGACGTCGATACCTGTCGGCCAGGCCAATATCGAGCCCGGCAAGATGCATTACTGGGCTGCGATCATCGAGCAGGGGAAGGACTTGCTGACCTTCAACAGCGATTTTGTCGATCCCTTGACCGGCTGGCGCTGGGGGGTCGGCGTCGAACGCGGCATAGACAAGCGAACCACGGCCGGGATCTCCGCGCAAAGCATGGTGATCAACGGCCAGCGCCGAAATATCCTGGAAATGAACCTGCGTCGCGCGGTTGGGCCAATGCTCGTGGAGCTTTCGGCAGCGCAGTCGTTCGGCCGCGGCCGGGCCTACCAGGCGGAAGCGCTGGGACAGCTCGGCAAGGTAAACTTCAATTTCCGGACCTTGTGGATCGATGGGGAGTTCGAAAGCGAGATAATCGAGGGCAGAATTCGCAGCGAGAGCAGCTTCAGCGCCGATACGTCGCTCAAGCTCGGCCGGCTGCGCGTCCCGGTCCAGGCGGGATTCCGCCGGGAGACCGATCGCGATGGCCAAAAGGTTAACGAATGGTTAATTCGCGGATCGCTGGTTGGCCGCGGATTGTCCGTTACCGCTGCATTGAGCAACCAGTGGACCGAGAACCCCTACGGGCCCCCGCGTGTCGAAGACGGCATGCGGCTGAACCTGCTTGCCAACACCAGGATCGGCCAAGCCAAACTGCGGGGCGAAGCGCGGTTCCGCCTGTCCGGCCTGCAAAAGGGCTTCGAATCCGCGCGGCTGACCGGGGATATCCCGCTCACCGAACGGTCCGACCTGCGCGCCGAAGTCGAGCATTTCAGCCAGACCGGGCGCACCGATTTCAGCCTCGGCTATATTCGCGAGTTCAAGCAATTCGCGCTCCAGGCCAATGGCACGGTGGGAACTCAGGGCAATATCGGCTTCGGGCTGCAGCTCTCGATGAGCATGGGCCCCAATCCGATCTCGGGCGGGGTTCGCTTCAGCCATGAGAAACTTGCCCGCACCGGCCAGACGGCGGTAACCGTCTTCCGCGACGAGAACGGCGATGGACGGCGCTCGCCCGGGGAAATGCCGGTCGAAGGGATCGCGGTCGAAGCCGGATTCACGGCTGGCGAGAATGTCACCGGCGAGAACGGCGT
>NZ_DBNHSF010000162.1:0-12302 GCF_057143545.1 Candidatus Andeanibacterium sp. | reverse complement strand
CCCTTGTCGCCGGTGATCAGGATTGCCGCGATCCCGCAGGTGCCGACATAATAGGTGTTGCCATAAACCTTAAACGGCGGACCCGCCTTGTCCCATTCGTCCCAATCGTCGCAGCTCGCCGCCCATTCGCTCATGGCTGTGGCGGGGCCGGCCTCTGGTTCGGCTTTTGCCGGGCCAGTATTTGCGCAGGACGCGAGCAGCAGTGCCGCAAGCGGCAACCGCTTAGCGGACATAGCTCGCCCCATTGGCGTCGATCACTGCGCCGGTCATGCTCGGCGGCGCGTCGAGCGCGCAGAAGGCGGCGATGGTGGCGATCTCCTCCGGCTCGGCGACCCGGCCGAGCGGGATATCGCCCAAGCGGCCCGGGCCGCCGCGGGTGGCGAGGTAATCGTCGGCCATGGCGGTGTCGGTAAAGCCAGGCGCAATCGCGAAGCTCAGGATCCCGTTCAGCGCATAGGCCCGCGCGATCGTCTTGTGCAGCGCGAGCATCCCGCCCTTCGAGGCGGCATAGTGCCAGTGCTCGGGCGAATCCCCGCGATGCCCGGCGCGGCTCGCGATATGCACCAGCCGGCCCTCCTGGTCGTTCTCGAGCCAGTGCTTCACCGCATAGCGCGAAAGCTGCGCGGCGGCGGTGAGGTTGATCCGCAGCGTGTCTTCCCAGCGGTCGAGCCAGTCGATGTCGGACGCGGCAATCGGGTTGGCCTCGAAGACCCCGGCATTGTTGATCACCGCGTCGATCCGCCCATGGGGCGAGCGTTCGAGCGCTTCGTCCCACACGATCTGCGGGCCGAGCGGTTCGTTGAAATTGGCGACGATCGTGTCGTCGTCATATGGCCTGCTGGCATGGCAGATCACCAGGCAATTGCGCGCCTGCAATTGCTCGACGATCGCCGCGCCGATCCCGCGGCTCGATCCGGTGACCAGGATGACAGGCGCGCTCATCGCCCGATCATGCCGTTGGTGCCGGGCGAAGTCGAGAAAAGAACGGAGAAATGGCGGGACTTGCGCTTGCCTCGCGCGGCGTAATCGCTAAGGGAGGCGCGAGCGTTGCGCCCGTTGGCGGGCGCGCCAGTTGACCGGATATAGCCATGAGCGAGCGTCCACTTTCCCCGCATCTCTCCATCTGGAAATGGGGCCCGGCGATGCTGGTCTCGATCCTCCACCGGCTGACGGGCGACGGGATGGCGCTGGTCGGGCTCGGCGTGTTGTTGTGGTGGCTCGGCGCGCTGGCCGCCGGCGAAACCGCCTATGGCGAATTCGTCGAACTGGCGACGACCCCTTACGGCTATGTGGTACTGGTCGGGCTCAGCTGGGCGTTCTTTAATCACATGGTCTCCGGCATCCGCCATTTCGTGCTCGACATCGGCGCCGGATACGAACTCGATACCAACAAGGCATGGTCGATCGCTTCGATCGCGATCGGGATTGCCCTTACTGCCGCCTTCTGGGCGCTGGTCATGCTGCGTTAGGAGGCAGGACATGAATGAACAAACCGCCATGGCACAAGTTAGCGGGCTCGGCCCGGCCAAGGAGGGCGCGCATCACTGGACGGTGCAGCGCTATACCGCGCTCGGCAATCTCTTCCTCGGCAGCTGGCTGGCGGTCTCGCTCGGGCTGATGCCGCAATTCACCTATTCGGCGATCGCCGGCTGGCTGTCGGACCCGGTCCCGTCGATCGCGATGGCGCTGCTGATTGTCTCGACCTTCTGGCACGCGCGGCTCGGCCTGCAGGTGCTGGTCGAGGATTATGTCCATGACGCAGGCACCAAATGGGCCGTGCTGGCGCTGGTCAACATGGCGGCTATCGCCGGGATGGTGACCGGGCTCTATTTCCTGCTCCGGGTCGTGATCTTCGCGATCTCGCAGGAAGCGACCGCTGCGATGCTCGCCCAGGCGATGGGGGGAATGCGCTGATGCCCGACGCTCCGGCGGCCAACGGTTCCGGGCAGCCTGCCTACAAGATTATCGACCATACCTACGACGTGGTGGTGGTCGGCGCGGGCGGGTCGGGCCTGCGCGCGACGATGGGCGCGGCCGAGGCCGGCCTCAAGACCGCCAATATTTCGAAGGTCTTCCCGACCCGCAGCCACACGGTGGCGGCGCAAGGGGGGATTGCCGCCAGCCTTGGCAATATGGGGCCGGATCACTGGACCTGGCACATGTACGACACCGTCAAGGGGTCGGACTGGCTGGGCGACCAGGACGCGATCGAATACCTCGTGCGCGAGGCGCCGCAGGCGGTCTACGAGCTCGAACATGCCGGGGTGCCGTTTTCGCGCACCGCCGAAGGCAAGATCTACCAGCGCCCGTTCGGCGGGATGATGCAGAACATGGGCGAAGGCCCGCCTGCCCAGCGCACCTGCGCCGCGGCCGACCGCACCGGCCATGCGATGCTCCACGCGCTCTACCAGCAGAGCCTCAAATACGACGCCGACTTCTACATCGAATATTTCGCGATCGACCTGATCATGGCTGGCGGCAAATGCGTCGGCGTGATCGCGCTGTGCCTCGACGACGGATCGATCCACCGCTTCCGCTCGCAGGCGGTGGTGCTGGCGACGGGCGGTTACGGCAGGACCTATTTCACCTGCACCGGCGCGCATACCTGCACCGGCGATGGCGGCGGGATGGTGCTGCGCGCCGGGCTCCCGCTGCAGGACATGGAATTCGTCCAGTTCCACCCGACCGGGATCTACGGCGCGGGCGTGCTGATCACCGAAGGCGCGCGGGGCGAGGGCGGTTATCTCACCAACAGCGAGGGCGAGCGCTTCATGGAACGCTATGCGCCGAGCGCAAAGGACCTCGCCAGCCGCGACGTCGTCAGCCGCGCGATGGCGGTGGAGATGCGCGAAGGGCGCGGGCTGGGCGAGCATGGCGATTACATCCATCTCCATCTCGACCATATCGACCCCAAGGTGCTGGCCGAGCGGCTCCCGGGGATCACCGAAAGCGGCAAGATTTTTGCCGGGGTGGACCTTGCGCGGCAGCCGTTGCCGGTGTGCCCGACGGTGCATTACAACATGGGCGGCATCCCGACGAACTATCACGGCGAAGTCGTCACCATCGGGGCGGACGGCGATCCCGAGACAGTGGTCCCGGGCCTGTTCGCGGTCGGCGAGGCGGCCTGCGTCTCGGTCCACGGCGCCAACCGGCTCGGTTCGAACTCGCTGATCGACCTGGTGGTGTTCGGCCGTGCCACGGGTCTTCGCCTCAAGGAGACGCTGACCGCAGGCGCGGCGCAGCCGGAGCTGGCAAAGGATTCCGCCGATTTCGCGCTTTCCCGGCTCGACCATTTCCGCAACGCCAGGGGCGGCTCGCCGACCGCCGGGATCCGCGTCGAGATGCAGAAGACCATGCAGGCGCATTGCGCCGTCTTCCGCACCGACGAACTGCTTGCCCAAGGCAAGGCCAGGCTCGCCGAGACCTACAGGCGGATGGAAGATATCGGCGTCACCGACCGCTCGCTGATCTGGAATTCGGACCTCGTCGAAACGCTCGAGCTCGACAATCTTATCGCCCAGGCGAGTGTGACGATCCACGGTGCGCATGCCCGCAAGGAATCGCGCGGCGCGCATGCGCATGAGGATTTCCCGGAGCGTGACGACGCCAACTGGATGAAGCACACCGCGGCGTGGTTTTCGGGCTGGGGCGGGAAGGACGGCGAGGTGCGGATCGATTACCGCCCGGTGCACGAATACACGCTCACGGATGATATCGAGTACATCAAGCCGAAGAAGCGGGTGTATTGAGGAAGGCCGTTACGCCGATTGCAGTCCATGCTGTCAGGGTTTCGGTGAGGGTTCTGGCGACGGCACAGCTAATTCACAGCCACCGCTCAAAATCGCCGGCCACATGGATCACCCGGACAATCTCGATCCGGTCCTCCAGCACTAGGTAAAACACCGCGTGCTTCCTGCTATTCATCCGGCGCAGGCCCGGACGAGGCTCGAATTCCGGGAAACGCAGCGGATAGTCACAAAGCGATTTGATCGCGTCGCGCAGTTCGGCCGAGTATTTCGCGGCTTGCATCGCACCCCATTGTGCTTTCGTATCCCGCGATACCCGTCGCATGTCGGCGGATGCGGCGGTGCGGAACTTGATCCGCATTATTCCGGCGGGAATTCTTCATCGAACCAGCGATCAAGATCGAACTCCTCGTCGATCGGACTCGCCAGCCCCTCATCGATTGCCTCGAGCAGCTTCGATTTGAACGCCGCGCGCTCTTCGTGCAGGCGCAGCGCGTCGCGGATTACCTCGCTGGTCGAGCCGAATTCACCCGATTCAACCTTGCGGCGGGCATATTGGGCGAAATGATCGCCCAGCGAGATCGAAGTGTTCTTTCCGGCCATGCTAAATCGTTACCAAAAATTGGTATCGCAATCAAGCGAGTCGCCCGGTCAGGCCGCCAGCCGCGCCAAGAATGCCTTCGGATTGGGCGTGAGGTCCGCCAGCGTATAGCCATCGAGATGCGCGAGGAACGCTGCCAGCGCGCCCGACAGCGCGGGCTTCAGCCCGCACACGCCGTCAACCGCACAGCCCGCCGCCGGCGCGCCCATGCAGCTCACGAAGCTGTCGAGCTTCTCGAATTCGCGGACCACTTCGCCAACCACGATGTCTTTTGCCGGGCGGGCCAGCTCCATCCCGCCGCCGCGCCCGCGCGTCGTGACGATATAGCCCAGCGCTTGCAGTTCCTGCGCGACCTTGGCGAGGTGGTTGCGCGAGATGCCATATTGCCGCGCGACATCGTCGACCGAGAGCCGCTCCTTCCTGGCGGCGAGCGCCATCAGGATGCGCAGGGCATAATCGCTGTGAAGGCTGAGCTGCATGAAATAGGTATTTCAGATATTGCTTTTTAGCGCAAGGCTCTTTAATAGGTATCCAGAAAGCCTATTTGGAGTCGCACGATGCTCGATCCTTCGCAAGCAGCCGTCGATCACGACCGCCCGGGTCACGACCATGTCCGCGCCATGCGCGAGGCCAAGCGCGCCGCCGCCGAAGCGATCGGGATCGATGCCGATTACGTTTCGAGTTTCGTCGACCGTTTCTATGCCCGCATCCGCGAGGATCGTCTGCTCGGCCCGATCTTTGCCGAACGGATTTCCGACTGGGACGCCCATCTCGCGAAAATGAAGCAGTTCTGGCGCTCGATCCTGCACAATAGCGGCGAGTTTCGCGGCAATCCGATGGTCAAGCATATCGCCATACAAGGGCTGGAGGCGCGCCATTTCGCCCATTGGCTCGAACTGTTCTATCAAACCCTGCGCGACGAGGAGCCCGATCCCGCGGCGACTGCGGAGGTCGGCAGGCGCGCGCGGATGATCGCCGACAGCCTGCTCACCGGAATCGAGCTGCAGCGCACCGGCCTATCCGGCGCGCGAGCCGGAAAGGACTTGCCCCATGTTTGATCAATACGACACGCAATTGCAGGAACTGGAACTGCTGGCGGAAACGGACCGGGACCGCCAGCCCGATCCATCCGAACGGCGTCCCGAGGGCTTCCAGCTTCCCGGCCCCCTTTGGCGGGCGATGTTCGCGCTCTATGCTGTCTTTATCGGCGCCCTGGCGCTGGCGGCCGGGGGCAGCGGCCCGGCCCGCTTCATGCTGGTTGTCGCCGCCCTGTTCATGCTGGTCTATTTTGTAACTGCCACGATTCTCGCAAGGCTGGGCGGGGTCGACCGCGGGACAGTCGGACCAGCGAAGCCGCTCCAGACGATCTATGGCCCGTTGAGCGCACGCGACACCTGGGTCCAGGTGCTGCTGATCCCGGCGGCCCTCGCGATATTCGGCATCAGCGTACTGATCGTGGTCAGCCTGGCGGGCGCGTGAGTTCCTCCACCGCCATGCCCGGTATCCGCCCCGCAAACCTGCCCGGCAATGTCAGGCCCTATCGCACCATCGGCCCGTTTGGCCGCGAGTCCCTCCCCGCCGGGCTCAAGCGGACGCACGACCTGGCCGAGGGCGTGTGGGGCCTGGTCGAGCTCGTTGCGGGGCGGATCGCATTCGTCTGGGAAGACGGCAGTGGCGATCGGGTGGAGCTCGTGGCCCCGGCCGCGATCGTTGTTCCGCCGCAAGTGCCGCACCATGTCGAGGCGACAGGCGAGTTCAGCCTAACGATCACCTTTCACCGCGCCTGACCCTCCGGAAACGGCGATCGTCGATTGGCAGGTGCATGACGCGGCGCGCCGGCTATGATCCCGGCATGCGGATATTGCTCGCCGGAATCGCCCTGCTGGCCGCTGCGCCCGTCGCCGCGCAGGAGCCCTTCGTGATCATTCCCGGCCATATCGACCTCGCAATCGGGCCGGACGGCAACACAATCGTCCTCGATGCGCCGGACGGGCTGATCGTGATCGACAGCGGGCGCCACGCGGCGCATTCCGAGGCGATCCTCGCGCATGCCGAGGAAGCGGGCCGGCCGATCGCGGCAATCGTCAACAGCCACTGGCACCTCGATCACACGACCGGCAATGTCGACCTGCGGCGCGCATTCCCGGCTGCCGAATTGATTGCAACCGGCGCGGCCGAAGGCGCCCTGACGGGCTTCCTCGCCGAGGCCCCGGCCAATGCCCGGCGCCGGATCGACGATCCGGCGTCGAGCGAGGACGACCGCACCCGTGCCAGCCGCACACTCGCAATCCTGACCGAACAAGGGATGCTGGTCCCCGCTGTTCCGGTAACGGAAAGCGGGGTGCGCATCATTGCCGGGCGGAAAATCGAACTCCATGTCGCCCCCTCGGCGGTGACCGAGGCCGATCTCTGGCTGCTGGTGCCGGACGAGCATCTGGCGATCGTCGGCGACCTGGTGGTGGCGCAATCGCCGTTCTTCGACACCGGCTGCGAGGAAGGCTGGGAGGCTGCGCTTGACGCGGTCGGAGCGGCGCAGTGGGACACGCTCATTCCCGGCCATGGCGCGCCGATGGACCGCGCGGGGTTCGCGCGCTGGCGCACGGCGTTTTCGAGCTTCGTTGCCTGCTCCCGGTCCGATGCCGCAGCCGAGGCCTGCGCCGATGGCTGGGAGCGCGACGCCGCCGGATTCTTCACCGAGGCGGAGGCGCCATCGGTGCGCGAATTGTCGCGCTATTACATCGCTGTGCTGCGTTCCCCGCCCGAGCAGCGGATGGACTATTGCCTCACGAGCAGGTGATTCCGCCGCCTTGCCTGGGCCGACAGAAATCGCCCCAGTCATCGCCTGCCTCCCAGGCTTCGGGAAAGCCGAGATCGACCACCAGCTGTGCGAATGCATCCGTCTTGCGCGCCTCTGCCATGGCCGGATGCCAGAGGTAGAACAGCGCGTATCCTCCGGGGCGTTCAAAGGCAATTCGCAGCAGGTCGACCGCGAGCCGTTGGTGTCCGCGATAGGCTGCGACGAGGCTCAAATTGGCTAGCGCGAATTGGCCGCTGTAGCCATAGGTCTCGCTGGCCCAGCGTCGCAGCGCTGGAAGGTCCATCCCATGGAGATCGGTTCGCTCTTCAAACCCACGGAATTCCTCCGCCGCTAAGGTCAGATTGGGAATATTCATTGCCTTGAGCCAGTCGATTGCTGCCGCCTCGTTGCCGGCAAGAACGCGCGCCCAAAAGCTGTGGAAGATGAAGGGCTGCAGGCTAACCTGGGGGTCGGTCGTTAGCTTGTCGAACAGGGTAGTGGATTCACGGTACCTGCCGTTCATCATCAGCATGAATATTTTGGCGGGGGTGTCTTCGAAGATCGGATCGATCAGGGCCGTGGATTCGCTAATTGAGAGTGCCTTCCGGTTGCGCCCCATCGTCACCGCATATTGGGCGAGCGCGCCGCGAAGGCTGAAGTCTATCCCACGGTCCAGCTCGCTCGCGCGCTGCATCAATGTTTCCGCCTGAGGTAAATCCTTGATGGTGACGAAATACCAAGCCCGCGCCGTATTGCTGAGGGCGACATTCGGGTTGGCGTCCAGTGCACGAGCGGAAACGGCGTCCATCTCTTCCAGCAATCGATCCATTTCCTCCTTGCTCGAGGCGACCGGTATGCGGTTGCCATAAGTGCTTGCTAGGTTGGCATAGGCGCGCACGAAATTCGGATCGAGCGCGATCGCCTGTTCGTAATAGCGCACCGGGACGCTCTGGTCGAAATCCAACCCGTGGATCTGGCCCTGGACAAAGGCGGCATAGGCTTCCGGGTTGTCGGTCCCGCCATAGGCCGTGGCGTTTGCGCCGACATCGAGCGATACGCTGAGCGCATCGCCGATCGACTTGGCAATCTGCTCCTGCACTTCGAACAGGTCGGCCAACGGGCGGTCAAAAGTCTCGGACCAGAGGACTTCACCGTTCGATTTGAACAAGCGGGCTGTCACCCTCAGCTGGTCGCCGCTGCTGCGGATCGAGCCCTCGACAATGTGGGCCGATTCAAATGCGCTGGATGGAGGGGAGCCATCGCTACGGGCAGTCGCAATCTGGAGTTCGGGAATGCGCCGCAGGCGATTGATCAATTCGTCGGATATCCCGTTGGCCAAAGCGACCTCGTTTGGATCGCCCGAACCGCTGGCCGCGAAGGCCCGGACGAGGACGGGGATGCGCTCTTCGGATTGCGAAACCAGCCCGCCGCCGCCGAATGCGGCATAGCCGACCGCCAGCACGGCAATCAGCGCTGCCGCGATCGCGCCGAAGACGATCCGCCGGTCGCGCGACCTGGAAGGCGGGCTGACGGCTCCGGCAACAGGCGGAGGCACCGGCGTTTCCGGCGCCGGGGCTTCCATGCCCTGCATGGAACGCAGGTCGGCGACGAAAGCCTGCCACGCCGGATCGGCCCGGTCACCTTGCCAGTGCGAGAGCTCCGCCGTCTGGTGCAGCTCGAACATCACCGGGCGGTCGCAGGCCTCGATCATCGCCGGCATCAGCGTCCGGTTGCGCTGGGCCAGCGTCGCTTCGGCCCGGACCCAGCGCGAATCGACCGAGCGCGGCGACCACAAAACCACCACCGCCTTCGCGCTCTTGAGCGCTTGTTCGGTTATCCGGTCGTATTCCTCGCCCGATTTGAGGTTGGCGTCCCACCAGACTTCGAAGCCCTCGGCTTCGAAGCCTTGCGCGAACTGCCTTGCCCGCGCGGCATCATCGCGATTGTAGGACAGGAAGATGTCGGGTGCGGCCAAGTGATTTCCCCTCTGCGGCTATATCTCCCAGCAAGGGCGCAAAGACAACAGCTTCACCGCCAGCGCAGATCTTCCCGCGACAGGTCCGAAATCCGTTTCGCGCCCATCAGTTTCATGTCGCGGACGAGCTCGGTCCGGAGGATCTCCACCGCGCGGGTGACTCCGGCTTCGCCCGCCGCGGCGAGCGCATAGAGATACATCCGCCCGCCCGCGACCGCGGTCGCGCCGCAGCTCAAGGCCTTCAGCATGTGCGTCGCGCGGCGGATGCCTCCGTCGAGGATAATTTCGACCCGGTCGCCGACTGCGTCGACGATCTCGCACAGCTGGTCGAAGGGCGCGCGGCTGCCGTCGAGCTGGCGCCCGCCATGATTCGAGACCCAGATCGCATCGACCCCGATCTCGGCCGCGCGCCTCGCATCGGCGACCGACATGATCCCCTTGAGCGCGAATGTGCCGCCCCAGTCGTCGCGGAGCTTGTCGGCGGCCTTCCAGTCCATTCCCTGGTCGAGCATGGTGTTGAAATAATCCGCCACCGAGACCGCGAAATTGCTCCCGGCGGCGACATGGCTCTCGAGATTGGGAAGCGAGAACTTCTCGCGGAAGGCATAGTCCAGCGCCCAGCGCGGCTTCGAGGCGTAGGAGAAAAAGCTTGCGGGCGTGATTTTCGGCGGGCTGGTAAAGCCGGTCCGCAGGCAGCGCTCGCGATTGCCCCCGACGATCGTGTCGACCGTGAGTGTCACCGCATCGAACTTCGCCGCGCGGGCCTTTTCGAGCAGTGCTGCGTTTAGCCCCTTGTCCTTGTGATAGTAATATTGGAGCATTTTCGGGCCGCTGAAGCGCGCGCCGATCTCCTCGATCGAAACGCTGGCGAGGCTCGAGATCCCGAACCACAGGCCGTATTTCTCGGCCACCGCCGCGACCGCGCGCTCGCCCTGCCAGTGGAACAGGCGCTGCAGGGCAGTCGGCGACAGGATGAAGGGGAGCGGCGTGGACTTGCCCATCACCGTCACCGATGTGTCGACCCGTTCGACCCCGGCAAGGACATTGGGCACCAGGTCGCAGGTGTCGAACGCCGATGTGTTGCGGGCCTTGGTAAGCTCGTCGTCGCCCGCGCCATCGATATAATGGAATATCGGAAACGGCAGCCTGCGGTGCGCGAGCAGGCGGAAATCCTCGATATTGTGGCAGTCCGACAGCCGCCTGATCCGGCGCGGGGCGGCGATGTTTGCGCTCATCGGTCGGGTTCCTCCTGCCTGCAGCATTGCTTAGCGCGCCGCCGCCGCTTGGCAAGGAAGGGGATAAGCCCGATTGCGTTCATCCGGCATACAGATTACATGTGTAGTCAATAATCCCGACAGATGGTCGAAACCGCTTTGGTCTGGAGGGAAGCATGGCGGAAAGTGACGACACCAAGCCCGATCGGATCAGCGAAGCCGAACACGCGGTGATGGAAGCGTTGTGGAAGAGCTCGCCGCTCACCGCGACCGAAGTGGCCGACAGCGTCGGCGCGGAACGCGGCTGGAGCCTGCCCACGGTCAAGACCTTGCTGTCGCGTCTCGTGGCCAAGCAGGCGGTCGATACCGAGCCCGACGGTCGCCGCTTCCTCTACCGGCCCCTGCTTGCCCGCGACGATTATCTCGGCGGCGAATCCCGCCGACTGGTCGATCGCCTGTTCGGCGGCCGCGCGGCTCCCCTGTTTGCCCACCTTGCCGAAAGCGAAGCCCTGAGCGACCAGGACCTCGCCGAGATCGAGGCCTTGCTGAAGGAGCTGCGGAAATGATCGCCTGGCTCACCGACACCCTGATCTATACCGGCCTGCTGATCGCGGCCGTCCTGCTGCTGCGGCGACCCGTCGCGCGCCATTTCGGCGCCCAGGCGGCCTATGCGCTATGGGCGCTGCCCTTGCTGCGCTTCGTCATGCCGCCGGTCGTGTTGCCGGCAGAATTCGCGCCCGAAGCGGCGAGCGAGGCGGTGGTTGTCTATGCAACGCCGGTTCGCGCGGTGGAGGCCGTGTCCGCCGCCCCGGCCATGTCCGATGCGCCCGTTGCAGCGACGCCTCTGCCGGTCGAACCGGGCTTCGACCTGTCCCAGTTCCTCGCCGATTACGCCTTCCCGATCTGGATCGCGGGCGCGCTGGTGTTCCTCGCCTGGCGCGGCTGGAGCTATTTCGGAATGCGCGAGGATCTCCTCAAGGGGTCCCGCCCGGTGGGCGAGGCCGGCAAGGTTCGCCTGGTCGAAACGCCGGCGGTCAGCGCTCCGGTCGCCTTCGGGGTGACCGACAAGGTGGTTGCCTTACCGATGGAATTCATGGCGCGCGAGAACCTCCATGCGCGCGATCTCGCGATCGAGCACGAACTGGCCCATCACCGCGGCGGCGACCTCCTGGCCAACATGCTCGCCCAGCCGGTGCTCGCGCTGCATTGGTTCAACCCGCTGGCGTGGATGGGCTGGCGGGCGATGCGCCGCGACCAGGAAGCTGCCTGCGATGCGCGGGTCGTCGCCCGGCGCGATCCGGCCGAACGCGCCGCCTATGGCCAGGTAATCGCCAGCTTCGCCGCCGGACCGCGGCTCGCGCTGGCCGCGCCGATGGCCTGCCCGGTGCTGGGCGACAAATCGATAATCCACCGCTTGAGGAGCCTGACGATGTCCGAAGTTTCCCCGCGCCGCCGGTTTGCCGGTCGCGCGCTGCTGGCCGGTGCGGCCCTGGTCGTGCCGCTGACCGCTTCGATCAGTTATGCCGAGGCGCAGATTGCTCCGCCCGAGCCGCCCGCGGCTCCGGCGGCGCCAGCCGCTCCGGACGCGCCGGACGCCCCACCGGCGCCCGATGCTCCCGAATTCGCCTGGACCGATGACGATGAGGTTCAGGTCGAGGTCCGGCGGGAGGGCGATCGCGAGGTCACGATCATTCGCAAGATCGTGAAGGATGGCGAGGCGCCCGAGGATGGCGAACACAAGGTGGTCCGCCGCTTCACCCTGCATCGCGAGGCCCCGATGAGCGACGCGGCCAGGGGCGAGGAAGGCGAACATCGCTTTGCCTATGCCTTCGCGCCGGAAGATTTCGAGTTCGACTTCGATTTCGAGGAGTTCGAGAAGCTGGAGCAACTGGAACAGCTCGAACATCCCAACCTGATGGTTCACTCCAGCGCCGACTGCAAGGAAGGCGATGGGCCGGTCAGGGAAGAA
>NZ_DBNHSF010000161.1:0-36915 GCF_057143545.1 Candidatus Andeanibacterium sp. | reverse complement strand
GTCGCTGACTTGAAGGCGTCACTGGGCTGACCCATCCGGAGGCGGCGATGGATACGCCTCCTGCTTCGATCTTTGGCCGGATAGCCGAACTCGATGCGTTGCGCGGCTTTGCCGTAATCGGCATCGTACTCATGAACGTGTTCGCCTTCGCGATGCCGCCCGCCGCCTATTATAATCCGGCGGCCTATGGCGGCACCGCCCCGGCCGAGCTCGGCAGCTGGGCGCTCGGCTTCGTGCTGGTCGAAGACAAGTTCCGCAATCTGTTCGCGATGATGTTCGGCACGGGGGTGGCGATCCTGCTCGAGCGCGAGCGCCAGTATCCGCTGCGCAAGCATTACGCCCGGATGGCGGTGCTGTTCGTATTCGGCTTCCTCCATGCCCTGCTGCTGTCATCGAGCGACGTGCTGCGGCTCTACGCACTGTGCGGGCTGGTCTTGCCGCTGGCGGTCCGCTGGCCGGTGAAGCGCTTGCTGTTTGCAGCCGCTGCGCTGGTTGCGCTGCACATGGCGGTCGGCGGCTATATCGCCTGGGGCTGGCTCGAATATTGGTGGCGCTATGCCACCGTGCCCGGAACCGGTTTCGCGCCACTGATTCCCGCCGAAGCCGCCTTCGGCGCCGATCCGGACGCAATTGCCCGTGGCCTGGAAACAGGGCGGGAAGCACTCGGCGAACGGGTTGCCGCGCGGCTCGCCAATCCGGCTGCCCCGCTGCTTGCAGGCCTCGCGATCCTGCCGCTGACCCTGGCGGCGATGCTGGCAGGGATCGCCATGCTGCGCAGCGGGCTGATCGTGGCGCAATGGCCGGTTGCGAGACTTCGGCGGTTTGGTTTCAGACTCACAGGCCTGGCGCTCCCGCCGCTGGCCGCTCTGGCCGCGTTCGCTTTTCATGCCGGCTTCAACGGCGCGGTGATCGGCACCAATGCGCTGGTCTGGTCGGCCCCGTTCGACCTGCTGCTGGGGACTGCCTGGGCCTGCCTGGCGATGGCCGGCTTCCAGTCGCAAGCGGGATCGGCGCTGGTCGCGCGCCTGGCCGCGACCGGCCGGATGGCGCTGACCAATTATCTTGCCTCCAGCCTCGTACTGGGCGGTATCTTTGCCGGCTGGGGGCTCGGCCTGTTCGGCGAGGTTGGGCGCCTGGAAGCCTATGCGATCGCGCTGGTCCCGATCACGCTGATGCTCCTCCTTTCGCCGCTGTGGCTCGCGCGGTTTCGGCAGGGGCCGGCCGAATGGCTGTGGCGGGGGCTTGCCAATTGCCGGTTTGCGCCACTGAGGCGCTAGGTCGGAACTGCCAGTGCAGCCGCAGTGTCGCGTCCAAGGGTGCGCGCCGCCAGCAAATAATGCGCCCCGGCCCAGAGATAGACCAGCGACAGCAGCGACATGGCGAGCGCCAGACCGTAGCCGGGGAGATCGTATTGCGGCTCGAGCCGGTCGCTCATCCAGCCGAGGATGATCGGGCCGATCCCGCCGGCGATCGCATAGATCGCGTTGAGCAGCGCCGAGGCGGTCGCGCGCATGCGCGGATGCATCTGGTTCTGGAGCGCGGCGAAGGTAATCCCGAGATAGCCGAACTGCAGCAATGCCGAGATCGTCACCAGCCCGAGCAGCAGCGCGAGGCTGTCCTGCACGATGGCAAAGGCATAGAGCGGCCCGCCCAGCAGCATACAGATGCCGGGAATGAAGGCATAGGCGCCCGGATGCCTGGCGCTGAAGCGGTCGGCCAGCCAGCCGCTCGCCAGGACCGACAGCGCCGCAGGGAGACTGGCGATCAAGCCGGCATAGAGCCCGGCTTCGCCGATCTGCAGGTCGAAGCGCCGGATCATCAGCGAGGTGAAGAAGTAATTGAGCCCGAAGCCGAGCGTCGCCGCAAGGGTCGAGCCGACGATGAGGTGGCGGGCGCTCGGCAGGCTGGCAAAGCGATGGACGACCGCGCCAAGTCCGGGCACCTCGTCGCCCGCTCCCGGATCGTGCTGGCCGCGCGGCGGCTCCTTGACGAACAGATGCACCAATATGCCCAGGATCACGCCCGGGATCGCGGCGATCAGGAAGGTCCAGCGCCAGTCGTAATTCTGCGCGATCCAGCCGCCGCCGACGAAGCCGATGAACGCCCCGACCGGCGGGGCGAGCAGCAGCACCGAGATCGCGAATCCGCGCCGGTTGGCGGGGAAATAGTCCGCCACCACCGACTGGTTGCCGGGCAGGCCGATCGCTTCGCCAAGGCCCACCATCACCCGCGCAACCAAGAGCTGCGTCCAGCTCGCGGCCAGCCCGCAGGCCCCGGTGGCGAGCGACCAGAAGATCGTGCCCGTGGCGATCAGGGTAAGCCGGCGGACCCGTTCGGCCAGCCGCGCGACGCCGATCCCGGCGACGATGTTGAGCACCGCGAAGGCCAGCCCCATCAGCGAGACCTGGGTGTCGGTGAGGCTGAACTCCTGCTTGAGCGGTTCGACCAGGACATTGACGACAATCCGGTCGATGAACCCGATCGTGCCGACCCCGGCGAGCAGGAACAGCGCCAGCCATGGCGAATTGCGGCGCGTAGCTAGTCCCAAACCGGCCTCTCCTCGTTCTCAGGCGAGGAAGTAAGCTCGCGCGTCCTCGTCCGGCCACTGTCTTAGCCGAGCCGCGCGGCGGCGCAAGAACAGCGCGGGAAACTTGAGCAGCATCAGCGATTTATGGATCCAGTAGTCGGACCACACTTCGCGCCAGCGCGCCTTCGCCCGGCCATGCAGCTCGAGCCAGTGGAGATAGGGTTGCCAATGGCTCGGCTCGTCCTTCTCCACGACTTCGAAGATTCTCAGCAGCGCCTTGTTCGAGCGGACATGCGGGTTCCTGAGGAGCACTTCGACCTGCCGCATGCCGCGCTGTTCGGTCAGCATGATGACCCGGCAAAGGCGCGCGAACTTGCGCGGATCGGCAACGATCTCCGCCGTGTCGAGCTCGTCGATCGGGCAGCCGAACACCGCCAAGATGAAATGGTCGATATGGCCGCAGGTGCGATCGACCTTGAGCGGCATCGCCTCGCGCAGTTCGAACCAGCGGCGGAACATGCGGTAATGCTTGAATTCGTCGGCACGGTGCTTTTCGATCGCCTCGATAAAGCCGGGATCGTCGCCGCAATGCGCGCGCGCCGCTTCGAGCACGCGATCGAGCGAAGTGTATCCCCGATGTTCGTTATAAATGTAGATCGAGGCGAGGACATCGAGGAACCGCTCGCGATAGGCAGCGAACAGATTCATGTTCTTCAAGTTCTCACATTTGCCGGCCCTGCGCCAGCGCGATCGCTCAGGCCGGGAGCATCGTCTCGTAGCGCGCCGAAGTCATTGCCGCCACTTCCCCCGTGGTGACACCGGGTGCCAGTTCCACGAGCCGGAACGGGCTGTCGTGATCCGGGCGCTGAAACACGGCGAGGTCGGTGATGATCATGTCGACCACATTGCGGCCGGTCAGCGGCAGGGTGCATTCGGGAATGAACTTGGGCTCGCCGTGTTTCGAGACATGCTCCATCACCACGATGATCTTCTTGACCCCGGCAACGAGGTCCATCGCCCCGCCCATGCCCTTCACCATCTTGCCCGGGATCATCCAGTTGGCGATGTCGCCCTTTTCGCTGACTTCCATCGCGCCGAGCACGGTGAGGTCGATATGCCCGCCACGGATCATCGCGAAGCTCGCGGCGCTGTCGAAATAGGCCGAATGCGACAGCTCGCTGATCGTCTGCTTGCCGGCATTGATGAGGTCGGGATCGACCTCGTCGTCATAGGGGAAGGGACCGATGCCGAGCATCCCGTTCTCGCTCTGGAGCGTGACCTGCATGCCCTTGGGGATGTGGTTGGCGACGAGCGTCGGGATGCCGATCCCGAGATTGACGTAGAACCCGTCCTTGAGTTCCTGCGCGGCGCGGGCGGCCATCTGGTCGCGGGTCCAGCCCTTGGTCAGGCCGTCATGGACAGTCATCAGGCAGCCTCTCTCTCGCGCACCGTGCGGAACTCGATCTTCTTGTCGTAGGGGCTGCCTATAATCATCCGCTGGACATAGACTCCGGGCAGATGGATGCAGTCGGGATCGAGGCTGCCCGCCGGGACCACCTCCTCGACCTCGACCACGCAGACCTTTCCGCAAGTCGCGGCGGGGAGGTTGAAATTGCGCGCGGTCTTGCGGAAGACGAGATTGCCGGTTGTGTCCGCTTTCCACGCCTTGACGATCGAAAGGTCGGCGAAGATCCCGCGCTCGAGGATGTACTCCTCGCCGTCGAACAGCTTGACCTCCTTGCCCTCTGCGACCTGCGTGCCGACGCCGGTTTTCGTGTAGAACCCCGGAATCCCGGCTCCCCCGGCGCGCATCCGTTCGGCGAGCGTGCCCTGCGGGCTGAACTCTACTTCAAGTTCGCCCGCCAGATATTGCCGCTCGAATTCCTTGTTCTCGCCGACATAGGAAGAAATCATCTTCGCAACCTGCTTGGTGCGGAGCAGCTTGCCGATCCCCTCATTGTCGATCCCCGCATTGTTGCTGGCAAAGATGAGGTTTCTGACCTCGCTGGCCTGGATCGCGTCGAGCAGCCGCTCGGGGATGCCGCACAGGCCGAAGCCCCCGGCGGCGATCAGCATGCCGTCTCGCAGCAGGCCGTCGAGGGCAGCTTCGGCTGAGGGGTAGAGCTTATCCAAGCGAATCTCCTGTGCCGCAAAGGGCGCGAATCCATGCTGCAATGCAATAAAGGAGCGCGTCCCGAATGTCATCAGGCTCGCTTTCGGAACCCGAAATTCCTGCTGCAATGCAACAGAATGGGGGATTCTATTGCAATGCAGCACTTTTTGGGGCCCGCACGTCGTTTTCCAAATAATTGAAATAAAACTGAAAATGTGGCATTGAGAGGTAAAGTTGCAAATTCTGCAACGTAGGATGATCTTTTCGCACTTGCACAAATGGTAGCGCTCACGCATATGGAGCCTGCCTTTCAGGCATCCTCTCCCAAAACTTCCATGGCCCGGACGGCAACGTCCGGGCCTTTTTTCTTGTGGTGCCCCATCGGGTGCGTTTCACCAATTGCCCTTTGCAATCGCCGCCCGCGCTTCCTAGCTTCCAGTCTCGAACGTCGAACTGGTCGAGAAAGGATGCGTGGCCGATGGCGGATGCCGATGCAGCGGAACTGGACAAGCAGATTGTCAGGCTCCAGGTCGCCGCTGCGCGCCAGGAAGAAAGCGGCCGGGGGATCGCCCGGATGCCCAAATCCGTGTTCGCCGCGCTCGGCATTACCGAGGGCGATTCGGTCCAGATAACCGGAAAGCGGACCACCGCCGCGATCGCCGTTTCCGCCTATGAGGAAGACCAGACGCTCGAAGTCGTCCGGCTCGACGGCTTGCAGCGCGGCAATGCCGAAGCCGGCTCGGGCGAGCATGTCGAGATCAGGAAAGCGGATTCGAAGCCCGCGACCCGCGTCGTCTTTGCGCCGGCCAAGCGCGACATGCGGCTGCAGGGGCCGACCGAAGCGCTCAAGCGCAACTTTTTCCGCCAGCCGCTGGTGGCGGGCGACCTCGTCGCGACGCACGGGCAGCAGCCGGTCCGCGACATTCCGCCCGAAGTCATGCGGATGTTCCGCGCCCAGCCCTATGCACTGACCGAGATCCGCCTGACCGTCGTTTCCACGGTGCCCAAGGGGATCGTCCATATCGACGAGAACACCGAAGTCGAGTTGCGCGCCGAGTTCGAAGAGCCGCGCGACGGGCGCGGCACGGTCAATTACGACGATGTCGGCGGGATGGGCGAGACCATCCGCCAGCTCCAGGAAATGGTCGAACTGCCGCTGCGCTATCCCGAATTGTTCACCAGGCTCGGCGTCGATCCGCCCAGAGGCGTGCTGCTTCATGGCCCGCCCGGCACCGGCAAGACCCGGCTCGCCCAGGCGGTCGCCAATGAAAGCGAGGCCGAGTTCTTCACCATCAACGGACCCGAAATCATGGGTTCGGCCTATGGCGAATCCGAAAAGCGCCTGCGCGAAGTGTTCGAGGAAGCGACCCGCGTGGCCCCGGCGATCATCTTCATCGACGAGATCGATTCGATCGCCCCCAAGCGGGCGCAGGTTCATGGCGAGGCCGAGAAGCGGCTGGTCGCGCAATTGCTGACGCTGATGGACGGGCTCGATTCGCGGACCAACCTGGTCGTGATCGCGGCCACAAACCGCCCCGATGCGATCGACGAGGCCTTGCGCCGCCCCGGACGGTTCGACCGCGAGATCATCATCGGCGTGCCCGACGAGAAAGGGCGCCGCGAAATCCTCGCCATCCATACGCGCGGCATGCCGCTTGGCGAAGGCGTCGATCTCGCCGAGCTCGCCCGGACCACCCACGGCTTTGTCGGGGCCGATATCGCCGCGCTCGCGCGCGAAGCGGCGATCGAGGCGGTGCGCCGGATCATGCCCAGGATCGATCTCGAGCAGCAATCGATCCCCGCCGATGTGCTCGAAAACCTGTGTGTCGAGCGTGGCGATTTCGTCGAGGCGCTCAAGCGGGTGCAGCCCTCGGCGATGCGCGAAGTCATGGTCCAGGCGCCGACCGTCGGCTGGGCGGATATCGGCGGCCTGAAAGAGGCCCAGGAGTTGCTCCGCGAAGGTGTGGAATTGCCCCTGAAGAATCCCGAGGCGTTCCACCGGCTCGGCATTCGCCCGGCAAAGGGCTTCCTGCTCTATGGACCGCCCGGCACCGGCAAGACCCTGCTGGCCAAGGCCGTCGCCAAGGAGGCCGAAGCCAATTTCATCTCGATCAAGAGTTCGGATCTCCTTTCGAAGTGGTTCGGCGAAAGCGAGCAGCAGATCGCACGGCTGTTCGCCCGGGCCAGGCAGGTTGCGCCCTGCGTCGTCTTCATCGACGAGATCGACAGCCTGGTGCCTGCGCGCGGGACCGGCGGGTCCGAACCGCAGGTGACCGCGCGGGTGGTCAACACGATCCTCGCCGAGATGGACGGGATGGAAGAGCTGCAATCGGTGGTGGTGATCGGGGCGACCAACCGCCCGGCGCTGGTCGATCCGGCGCTGCTGCGGCCCGGCCGGTTCGACGAGCTGGTTTATGTCGGCACGCCCGACCTTGCCGGGCGCGAACATATCCTCAAGATCCACACACGCGACATGCCGCTGGCGAAGGACGTAGCCCTCGGCAAGATCGCCAAGGAAACCGCTCGCTTCACCGGGGCCGACCTGGAAGACGTGGTGCGCCGCGCCGGCCTAGTCGCGATCCGGCGCGACGGCGTAAACGTGAAGCACGTCACCGCTGCCGATTTCGCCGAGGCGCTCAAGGATTCGCGCGCCACCGTCACCGCCGAGATGGAAGAGGAATACACCAAGATGAAGGGCGAGCTGAAGCAGCGCGCGGCGGAAGTCCAGCCGATCGGCTTCATCCATGAAGGCATGGTCGAGCCGACCCGCGACAAAAAGCACGATTAGCGGGCGGCGGGGCTCAGCCTTCAGCCGGTGCCTGGGTGATCAAGCGGTGCCGGATCAGCGCATCCGGCATTTCGGTCCTCAGCCAGCCGATCATGTGTTCGCGCACCGCGCAGCGCAGATCGAACAATTCGCCGATCGTACGCGCGCTCATTGCCAGCCGCAGCTCGATACTCTCGGGATGCGCATCGGTCAGCAGTGCGCGCCCCGTCCTCCCGTCCCACAATTGCTGGGTCGCGAGGTAGCGCAGGAACTCGTCCCTGATCGGCCCGATCTCGGTCGCAGGGTCGAGATGCAGGAACACCGGTCCGGTCAGCATTTCGTTCTTGCGCGACCAGTTCTCGAAGCTCTCCTCAAGGAAGCGGCCGGTGGGCACCACGATCGCGCGTTCGTCCCAGGTCCGCACCACGACGAAGCTCATGCGGATTTCCTCGACCCGCCCGGTATGGCCATCAACCACCACCAGGTCGCCGATACGCAGCGGCTCGGTGATTGCCATCTGCAACCCCGCGATAAGCGATTTGAGCGCGGGCTGCGCGGCGGCCCCGACGGCGAGCGCCGCGATGCCGGCCGATGCCAGCATGGTCGTGCCGATATCGCGAACGCCCGGGATTCCGAGCAGCATCAGCCCGATCGTGATGACCACAACCACGACCACCGCGGTGCGCGACAGGATCGCGATGCGGGTGCGGCGGCTGCGGGTGGCAACGGGATCGTCCGAGAGCTCCACCCGATATTCCAGAGCGTGGGCGAGCACCTTGATCAGGGTATAGGCAATCCAGCCGATGATCGCCGGAACTGCGAAAACCGCAATCTTCTGCCAGGCCAGCGCCAGCGTCGCATCGGCCTGGCTGGCGATGGCGATCGCAATCGCCGCCATGGCCCAGCGAAGCGGGCGGTAGAGCCGGTCGAACACCATGTCGTCGAGCGGGGTCTCGGACAAATTCGCGAGCCGACGCACCCCGGCGAACAGCAGGCGGTGCAGCAACAGCGCCAGGACAATGGCGATCATCACGATCACGATCGCGTTGAGCGACTGGCCGACCCAGACGGGGAAGGCGGAGGTCAGTTCCCGGATATGTTCGGTCATGGGCTGAACCTATGGGCCGAAGCCGCAGGGTTCAACCTTGGAAAGCAGAGGCCGCACATCCGGCGGCACGCAATTGCCGTCAATGCGCCGCGTCCCAGCTTTCGCCGGTGCCGATCTCGATCCCCAGCGGGACGTTGAGTTCGACCGCCGGCAAAGCGGCGTTGGCCATCACCTGTTCGATGATTGGCGAGGCTGCGGCAACATCGGCTTCGGGTAATTCGAATACGAGTTCGTCATGCACTTGCAGTAGCATCCGGACCCCCCCGCCTTCCTTATTTGGGCCGAGCCCGGCATCCTCCAGCGCGGGCATCATCCGCACCATCGCGCGCTTGATGATGTCGGCGCAGGTGCCCTGAAGCGGCGCGTTGACCGCGGCGCGCTCGCTCCCGGCACGGTCGTTGGGATTGCCCGAATTGATCCGCGGGAACCACGTCTTGCGCCCGAACAGGGTCTCCGAATAGCCGCGCTCGCGCACGCTTGCGAGCGTTGCGTGGATATATTGCTGGATGCCGGGGAAACGGGCGAAATAGGTATCGATCATTTCCTGCGCCTCGTCCGGCTCGATTCCCAGCCGCCCGGCAAGGCCCCAGCGGCTGATGCCGTAGAGGATCGCGAAATTGATCGTCTTGGCCCGCGCGCGCTTGTCGCGATCGACATGGCCGAACAGCTCCTCGGCGGTGCGTGCATGGATGTCCTCGCCCTTTTCGAAGGCCGATTTGAGTTCGGGCACGTCGGCCATATGCGCCGCCAGCCGCAATTCGATCTGGCTGTAATCGGCCGCGAGCAGGACATTGCCCGGCTCGGCGACGAAAGCCTCGCGGATCTGCCGCCCGATCTCGGTCCGGATCGGGATATTCTGCAGGTTGGGTTCGGTCGATGACAGGCGGCCGGTCTGGGCCCCGACCAAGCTGTAGCTCGTATGCACGCGCCCGGTCGCGGGATTGATTGCCGCCTGCAGGGCATCGGTATAGGTCGATTTGAGCTTGGTCAGCTGGCGCCAGTCGAGCACCCTGGTGGCGATCTCGGCCCCTTCCGCGGCTAGCCCTTCGAGGATTGCCTGATCGGTCGAATATTGTCCGCTCTTGCCCTTGCGCCCGCCCTTGTAGCCGAGTTTGTCGAACAGGATATCGCCCAGCTGCTTGGGGCTACCGACCGTAAATTCCTCGCCCGCCAGAAGGTGGATTTCCCTTTCCAGTGCGACAGTACGCTCGGCGAATTCGCGAGACAGGCGCGCAAGGCGTTCGCGATCGACCTTGATCCCGTGGCGCTCCATCTGCGCGACCACCGCGATCAGCGGCCTGTCGACCCGCTCGTAAATCCTTGTACCGCCTTCCCTTGCCAGCCGCGGCTTCAATGTCTTGTAGAGCCGCCAGGTAATGTCCGCGTCCTCTGCGGCATATTCGGTCGCCCGGCCCAAGGGGACCTCGGCAAATCCGATTGCCTTCTTGCCGGTGCCGCAGACATCCTTGAACGCGAGCGGCGTGTGGCCGAGATGGCGCTGGGAGAGCTCGTCCATGCCGTGGCCACCCGGCCCGTTCTCGCCCGCCCCGGCGTCGAGATCGAAGCTGATCACCATCGTGTCGTCGATCGGCGCAATCTTTAGCCCGCCGATCGCCTCGCCGGCGCGGGCAAGCACGTTGAGATCGTACTTGATATTCTGGCCGACCTTAAGGACAGCGTCGCTTTCGAGCAGCGGCTTGAGCCGGAGGAGCGCTTCGGCCTTGTCGATCTGCGCCGGGCGCTCGGCGAACATGTCGCTGCCGCCATGGCCGAGCGGGATGTAGCAGGCATCGTTGGGACCCAGGGCCAGGCTGATCCCGACGAGTTCGGCCTGGATCGCATCGAGCGAGGTGGTTTCGGTGTCGAGCGCGACCAGCCGCGCATGTTTCGCGCGCGCGATCCATTCGTCCAGCGCGTCGAGCGATTGCACGCATGAATAGCGGCTGCGGTCGATCGCCGGCCAATCGGGCAGGTCCTGCCGGTTGCCTTCGAGCGAAGCGGGGGCGCCGGCATTGTCCTGCCTCGCCGGATCGAGATCGGTCTTCCGATCCGGGCTCCCCCTGCCGTCGCCGAGTCGCTTCAACAGGCTGGCAAAGCCATGGGCCTCGAGAAACCGGGCCAGCGGTTCCTTGGGAATTTCCTGCAGCGCGAACTCCTCGAGCGCCAGCGGCAGGTCGCAATCCTGCTTGAGCTCGACCAGCACCCGGCTGAGCCGCGCCATCTCCGCTTCCTCGACCAGCCTTTCCTGCATCCTGGACGGCTTCATCCCGGGTGCGGCGGCGAGTGCGGATTCGAGGTCGCCATACTCCTGGATCAGCCTCGTCGCGGTCTTGGGGCCGATCCCCCTGATGCCCGGAACATTGTCCGCCGAATCGCCCATCAGTGCGAGTACGTCGCCAACCTTTTCGGGCGGGACGCCGAATTTTTCCACAACCTCGGCGATGTGGATGCGCTGGTTGCGCATCGTGTCGAGCATGTCGATTTCGGCGCCGGTCCGGGGATCTGAACCGACCAGCTGCATCAGGTCCTTGTCGGACGAGACGATTGTCACGTCCCAGCCCCGGCGTGTCGCTTCGCGCGCATAGGAGGCGATCAGATCGTCGGCCTCGAATCCCTCTTCCTCGATACAGGCGAGGCTGAAGGCGCGGGTAGCATCGCGAATCAGGGGGAATTGCGGGACCAGGTCTTCGGGCGGCGGGGGACGGTTGGCCTTGTATTGCTCGTAGAGGCCATTGCGGAAGCTCGTGCCGGATTTGTCCAGGATGACCGCCAAATGGGTCGGGCCATCGGCCTTGTGGAGATCGTCGGCCAGCTTCCACAGCATGGTCGTGTAGCCATAGACCGCGCCCACCGGAGTGCCCTGCGGATTGGTGAGCGGGGGAAGCCGGTGGTAGGCCCTGAAAATGTAGGAAGAGCCGTCGACGAGGTAGAGGTGCTGCTTGGCGGACATGGGGATGCTGGTAGCAGCGCTGCAGTCCGAGGTCAGCCCGAATCGGAATTCGCCTGTCCCCGCGCCGTTCCAATCATGCTGCAACACGGCAAGAGCGGCGGTGCCGGCAGGGCGAACCGGCGCATATCGGGGCTTCAACCGCATTCGCGGCTAACATGCTTGCATCGCAGGGTTTTGGGCTCTAATTATGGCCTCCGAAGCCTGCTTGAGACGGCAGGCTTTGCGTGCGGCGAATAGTCGTGCGTAGTCTACTCGCTGTTCAAGGATATATATTCATGCGCAAGATCGTACTCGCCGCCGCTTTCGCCGGCGCCGCTCTTACCCTCGCCGGCTGCCAGTCGGAAACAGAGGAAGCCACCGAAGAAGCCACCGAGGCCGTAGACGAAGCAGCGGCAGCTGTTGACGAAGCCGCCGACGCAACCGCCGAAGCCGCTGACGATGCCATGGAAGCCGCCGAAGGCGCCATGGACGAAGCAGCTGCCGAGACGACGGAAGAAGCAGCACCCGCCGAATAACAGGCACGCTGTTTTTCCGGAAGTTAGGGATGGGCGTGGCCGCGAGGCCGCGCCCATTTCCGTTGTGGGAAGGCTAACTGCAAGAGCCGGACTCCAGGGCAGCGACCGGCCAAGCGCTGTCAGTTTGAATTGGCGGCCCTGAGCCAGACCCGGCCCGGCCCGGTATATCCGTCATAGATCGTGCGGGCGATCGTCGCGATCCGGTCATAGCGGTATTGCTTGTTCATCTTGCCGCCGGTGACATAGATCGCCAGCGCGATCGTGTGGCCTTCCGGGCTGGTGACAAAGCCGATATCGCTCGAGGTATTGTAGAGCGAGCCGGTCTTGTGGGCGACGATCGCGTCGGCCGGCATCTGCCCCGGAATGCGCGATTTGCCGGTGACGCACCGCTCCATCGCTCCCAGCAGCACGTCGCGGCTGTCCTTGCTCAGCCACTTGCCTTCATGCAGGCCCTTGAGCAATTCGACCATCGCCATCGGGGTCGCCGAATCCCGCAAATCGATATGTTCGGCCGGGTCGAATTCGCCATCGTCGCGGACCAGGGTCGCGATATAGCGGTCAAGGCTGAATTCCTTGATCCCGGCGTTCTTGACCCACGCGTTTACCGCGTCAGGACCGCCGACCACTTTCAGCAAGCCATCCGTGGCGGCGTTATGGCTGCGGGTGATCATCAATTCGATAAGGTAACGGGCGGAATACTCCTTGCCTTCGCGCAGCGGGGAGGGCGTGCCCGAAAGCTTGCGCGAACTGACCGGCTCAAGCACCGGGAAGCGATCTTCGAGCGACCATTTCCCCTGGTCGACGCCCGCCAGGAAGGTGGCGGCAATGGCAATCTTGCTGGTGCTTGCCATCGGAAAGCGCTGGTCCCCCAGAACCGACAGCGTCTCTCCGGTGGTGAGATTCATCGCGGCAATGCCGATCCGACCTTGCTGGTTGGCCGCAAGCAGCGCGACGCGCTGTTCCAGTGGCGATCCGAATTGCGGCAGGTAGCTCTTCGGTTCGCGCAATTCGGTGCCGAGCGTGAGGTCGAAGGCTGTCTCGAAACTCTGCGCGGGATGAGTCTGGGCTGATAGCTGGGCTGGCGCAATCAACCCCGCGCCAAGCGCGAGCGCCGCAATCAACGGTCGAATCCTGTTGCCCACCATCAGTCGAACATACCCATCCAAGTTTTCCAGAAGCTTAATTGCGGGCCAACGCCCGGCAAGCGCCGTGTCGACGAAGCGAGTCCCTGCAGGGGTCGAAACGAGTGCCAATGGCCCAAATGATGGCTCGGAATCGCCCGAAAACGGGATTTCGGTCGCCTATTCCGGCTTCTTGAATCGCAAGGTGAACTGGTCGGTCTTACCGCGAATTGCCTCGTCGAAGACGTTGGCAGTGCGGGGATCGTCGGGCCTGGCATAGAGGTCGCTTTCCCCGTCCAGCACGAATCCGGCGGCGGCCAGGGCGTCGATCGCCGTCTGCCTGTCTATCCTGTGGGTGGCATCGGTGCTCTCGGTGCCGGTGCCATCAACCGCGCTGTGATCGACGACGACCAGCGTGCCGCCCGGCTTGAGCGCATCGTAAAGGGACGCAATCGCCTTTTCCGATGTGCCCTCGGGCATTTGCGGAATGAAAAGGTCGTGCAGATTCATCACCGTGATGATCGTGTCGAGCGGTTCGGGGAACGGCGGCGCCGCGACCGGACCGCGCAGGGGTACGACATGTCCCGGGCTGCCGTCCTCATTGGCATAGGGCGCCACGGCCTCGTCCTGTTCCTTCGCATAGTCCGGGCGGAAGGCGATGAACTCGTCGGGCTGGAAGGCATAGACCTTGCCATTATTGCCCACCGCAATGGCCAGCAGCCGCGTCACATAACCGCCGCCCATGATGTAATCGCCGACCGCCTCGCCGCGATCGATTTCGGCGAAGGCGAGGAGCTCGCCGGGCTTGCGTTCGGCATCGCGCGCGCGGTCGGCTTCCGGCCGGGCGATATCGGCAATCGCGGCCGAATAGTCCGCTGCCAAATAGGCGGGAGCCGCCGCTTCGGGTTCGGCCGGTTCGCTGGTGCAGGCCGAAAGGGCGGTTGCGGCAAGCACCGCGAGGATCAAATTGCGCATGGGTGAAACTCCTCTCCGCAGCCAGTTCTAGCAGAGAATCGTCTCGGTCCAAACGAGAAGGGCCGGGAGATTGCTCCCCCGGCCCTTGCCCTTTTCATTACCTGCGGAGGGTCAGAAGCCCATTCCGCCCATTCCGCCCATATCGGGCATGGCCGGGGCCGGCTTGTCTTCCGGCAGCTCGGCAACGGCCGCTTCGGTGGTGATCAGGAGACCGGCAACCGAGGCCGCATCCTGTAACGCAGCGCGCACGACCTTGGTCGGATCGATCACGCCGGCCTTGACCAGGTTTTCATAGACGTCGGTGGCAGCGTTGAAGCCGAAATTCTCGTCCTTCTGGTCGAGCAGCTTGCCCGACACGACCGCACCGTCGAAGCCGGCGTTTTCGGCGATCTGGCGGACTGGCGCATAGAGCGCCTTGCGGACGATATCGATCCCGCGAGTCTGGTCGTCGTTCTCGCCGGCCAGGCCCTCAAGCGCTGCGGTAGCATAGAGCAGCGCCGTACCGCCGCCCGGGACAATGCCTTCCTCGACCGCGGCCCGGGTCGCATGGAGTGCGTCGTCGACGCGATCCTTGCGCTCCTTGACCTCGACCTCGGAAGCGCCGCCAACCTTGATCACCGCCACGCCGCCAGCGAGCTTGGCGAGCCGCTCCTGGAGCTTCTCGCGGTCGTAGTCGCTGGTGGTGGTTTCGATCTGGGCGCGGATCTGTTCGACCCGGGCCTTGATGTCGGCGCCGTCACCGGCACCGTCGACGATCGTCGTGTTGTCCTTGTCGATGGTGACCTTCTTGGCCTGGCCGAGCATGCTCACAGTGACGTTTTCGAGCTTGATGCCGAGGTCTTCGCTGATCATCTCGCCCTTGGTCAGGATCGAGATGTCCTGCAGCATCGCCTTGCGGCGATCGCCGAAGCCCGGAGCCTTGACCGCCGCGACCTTGAGGCCGCCGCGCAGCTTGTTGACCACCAGGGTGGCGAGCGCTTCGCCTTCGATGTCCTCGGCGATGATCAGCAGCGGACGCCCGCTCTGGACCACGGCTTCGAGAATCGGCAGCATCGACTGCAGGTTCGAGAGCTTCTTCTCGTGGATCAGGATATAGGGGTTGTCGAGCTCGACCGTCATCTTCTCGGGATTGGTGACGAAATAGGGCGAGAGATAGCCGCGGTCGAACTGCATGCCTTCAACCACGTCGAGTTCGAATTCGAGGCCCTTGGCTTCCTCGACCGTGATCACGCCTTCCTTGCCGACCTTTTCCATCGCTTCGGCGATCTTCTCGCCGACTTCGCGATCGCCATTGGCGGAGATGATGCCGACCTGGGCGATTTCCTCCGAACCGGTGACGTCCTTCGAGCGCCCCTTGAGGTTCTCGACCACCTTGGTGACGGCGGTATCGATGCCGCGCTTGAGGTCCATCGGGTTCATGCCGGCGGCGACCGACTTCATGCCCTCGCGGACGATCGCCTGGGCCAGCACGGTGGCAGTGGTGGTGCCGTCGCCGGCGACATCGTTGGTCTTGGAGGCGACTTCGCGCAGCATCTGCGCACCCATGTTCTCGAACTTGTCCTTGAGTTCGATTTCCTTGGCGACGGTGACGCCGTCCTTGGTGATGCGGGGAGCGCCGAAGCTCTTGTCGATCACGACGTTGCGGCCCTTGGGGCCGAGCGTGACCTTCACGGCGTTGGCGAGCGTATCGACGCCCTTGAGGATGCGTTCGCGCGCATCGCGCGAGAATTTCACGTCCTTGGCAGCCATTGTCTGTGTTCCTCTTCGAAAATTCGTTCTGGTGGTGAAGCGTCAGGTGCTCGCGATCAGGAGATCACGCCCATGATGTCGCTTTCCTTCATGATGATCAGGTCTTCGCCGTCGATCTTGACCTCGGTGCCGGACCACTTGCCGAACAGCACGCGGTCGCCGGGTTTGACGTCGAGCGGAGAAACCTTGCCGGAATCGTCCTTGGTGCCGTTGCCGACGGCGACGATCTCGCCTTCGCTCGGCTTTTCCTTGGCGCTGTCGGGAATGATGATGCCGCCGGCCGTCTTTTCTTCAGCTTCGATGCGACGGACCAGCACGCGGTCGTGTAGCGGACGGAATGCCATGGTGATGACCTCTTCCATATCTCAATTGGTTATGCCCATTGGCACTCTCGCACCGAGAGTGCCAGCGGCGCGCATATGGTGGCGCTTCCAGGTTTGGTCAAGCAGTCTGTGGCAGATTCTTTTCGAGCGCCGCCGAGGCGAGATGGAGGCCCAGCCGCTCGCGGTTCGACCAGCGCCAAAGCATCAAGGCGGCGACGACCACGAGGCCGACCAGCAGCCCGATCCACACGCCAAGTCCGCCAAGCGGCGTGAAGAAGCCCAGCCACACGCTCGTGCCCAGCCCGGGGATCCAATAGCCGAACAGCGCATAGACCATCGGGATGCGGGTATCCTGCAGGCCCCTAAGCGCACCCGCGCCCACGGCCTGCGCACCGTCGAACAGCTGGAACAGCGCCGCGACGAACAGGTACTGCACGGCGTGCCCCATCATTGCCGCATTGGCAGGCGCATCGACATCGACATAGATCGACAGGATCGTGCGCGGCATTGCCAGCATTGCGCCGGCGGTCATTGCCATGAAGCCGATCCCGAACAGCAGGCTCGCCGTGCCCGCGCGCGCGATGCCGGCGGGATTGCCCGCACCGTAGGACAGGCCGACGCGGATCGTCGCGGCTTGCGCGACGCCGAACGGAACCTGGAAGGCGAGCGCGGCAACCTGCAGCGCGACAGCATGTCCGGCCAGTTCGGCCTCGCCGATCCGGCCCATCAGGAAGGCCGCGCCGGCGAACAGTCCCGCCTCGGCGAGGATTGTCGCTGCGATTGGCCCGCCGATCCGGATCATTTCGAAGAAGCGCGGCCATTCGGAGCGCCACCAATTGCCAAAGATACGGTAACGACGCAGGCGCCGGTCGAGCCTGATGACGATCACATAGGCAAGCACCATCGCCCACGATGTGACGATGCTCGAGGTCGCCGAACCGACAATGCCAAGTGCCGGGAAACCCCAATTGCCATAGACCAGAAGCCAGTTCCCGAGCGTGTTGACGGCCAGTGCGAGGATATTGATCCAGGTGGCATAGGATGCACGGTCAAGTGTCGAGATGAATTGCCTGAGGGTGATCGAGACCAGCATCGGCAGGATCGCGAAGGACAGGATCCCCAGGAATTCTCCCGAATGAGCGGCGAGTTTCGGCGACTGGCCGGTCGCGAGCATCAGGCTTTCGCCGAATTGCAGCAGCGCGGTGAGCACCAGCGCGACCATCGCCGAAAGCCACAGCGCCATGCGGGTCGTACGCCGCACTTCGCGCACGGCGTGTCTGCGACGACCGAGTTCGGCGGCGGCGATGGGAGCGAGCGCGATCAGCCCGGTCGAGCTCCACACCAGCAGGCCAAATGCCGAGACGCCAAGTGTCGCGGCGGCCAGCTCGGTCTCGCCGAGCCGGGCGATGAAGATCACGTCGACCGCATGGATCGCCATCTGGATGAGGTTCGCTCCCGCCAGCGGCAAGGCGAGCCGCAGCGTGGCGCCGAGCTCGGCGCGAAGGGTGGGCGAGGGAGCGGTATAAGACATGAAGCCGGCCCGGTTAGGCTCGCAGCCCTGGCCAAGAAAGTAGCATTTGTGACCAATCGATATTTCGCGACCGGGCTGAGGCAAGCTTGCCACGCATCTGTTTGCGCCGCGCAAACGCACCAGCCAAGATTTGACTTGGCGCGGCCATTGTCCTGTGCTTGGGGCGCAACCGGATATTGCAGGAGAGTGATTGCGATGAGACGTTTCGGGCTAACCGGTGTTATCGGTTCGGCACTGCTGCTGGGTGCCTGCGGTGGCGGAACGGAAGACGAGCCAGCGGCGAGGGATGAAGCGGCCGCGATTGATGATGTCGCGGAGCCGTCCGGCGACCAGGATAGGGAAGAGGAAGCGTCGAGCGAGACCGGCGAAGCCGCCGAGGCCGGAGGGGCCGCTGCTCCGGCGGCCGCTTCGTCGGTGGCGCCGGCGGTTGCAGCGGCAGAACCGCCCGCTTCCTACAACCAGTGCAAGGTCTGCCATTCGGTCGAGCCGGGCGAACACGGAATCGGCCCGAGCCTTGCCGGGATTTTCGGGACCAGGGCGGGCGATATCGCAGGCTTCGAATTCAGCAGCGCGATGAAGGAATCGGGCCTCGTCTGGAATGAGGCCAATCTCGACGCCTATCTCCTCAACCCGCGCGGGGTCGTCCCCGGCACCAAGATGGCGTTTGCCGGTCTGAAGGACGAGGCCAAGCGCAAGGAAGTGATCGCCTACCTCAAGTCGCTCTGAAGCCTCCGCCGGACTGCACACGGAAAAGGGCGGCGCCGCGAGGCACCGCCCTTTCCTGTTTCTGCGCCGGACCGTTCGGCCCGGCCGATCGAGATCCTGAAACAAGTTCGGGATGACCTTCGCGGGCTGAAGCCCGCTTCAGGTCACTTGAGTTCGACGGTCCCGCCGGCTTCCTCGATCTTCTTCTTGATTTCCTCGGCTTCCGCCTTGTTCACGCCTTCCTTGATCGGCTTGGGCGCGCCTTCGACGAGGGCCTTGGCTTCGCCCAGGCCGAGACCCGTGATGGCACGGACTTCCTTGATGACCTGGATCTTCTTGCCGCCATCGCCGGTGAGGATGACGTCGAATTCGTCCTTTTCCTCGGCAGCGGCGCCACCGGCGTCGCCACCGGCGGCCGGAACGCCTGCAACAGCCACGGCAGCAGCTGCGGAAACGCCCCATTCTTCTTCGAGCGCCTTGGCGAGTTCGGCCGCCTCGAGAACGGTCAGCTCGGAAAGGTCTTTAACGATCTTGGCAATATCGGCCATGTTCACTTACTCCAATTTGATGACTGGCGGGAGGACGATCCCCCCGGATTTCGCTTGGAAAAACCGCTTGCGCCGCTTGCCTTACGCCGCTTCCTTGGCGCCATAGGCACCGAAGACGCGGGCGAGCTTTGCTGCCGGGGCATTGATAACCTGGGCGACCTTGGTCGCCGGGGCGTTCAACAGGCCCACGATCTTGCCGCGCAACTCGTCGAGCGAGGGCATCGAGGCGAGCGCCTTGATCCCGGCTTCGTCGAGCAGCTGTCCGCCCATCGATCCGCCGACGATTTCAAGCCGGTCGTTCGATTTGGCAAAGTCCACCGCCGCCTTGGCCGCAGCCACCGGGTCAACCGATGAAGCCAGGGCAGTCGGGCCGGAAAGAAACTCTTCCAGCCCTTCATAGGGAGTGTCCTTGAGGGCAAGCTTGGCAAGACGGTTCTTCGCGACCTTGTAGGTCCCACCGGCTTCGCGCATCTTCGTCCTCAGTTCGGTGGACTGGGCCACCGACAGGCCGAGATTGCGGGTCACGACGACCACGCCAACCTCGTTGAAAACTGCGTTCAGCGATGCGACCGCGTCGGCTTTTTGCGAACGATCCATGCCTTACTCCTTCACAATGACTGTCCAGCAAGCCTGGACAGCCGGCTACGTTTTGCTTGTCCCTGCGGAAGCAGGGATCCATGCCGCAGAACGACACGGGCGAGTCCGTTGAGAGGGAAGGAGGGCGCCGAAACGCCAAAGGGGAGACGCAGCGCGCCGCCCGAAATCTCATTCCCGTCTAGGCTGGAAATTAAGCCCCGGACAAATTCAGGGGCACCAACTGTCTCGGACGGATGACCGCGAACGGTCGATGCGCGCCTTTAGCTTCGGAGCCCGCGAAGTCAAGCAAAAGCGCTAATCCTCGTTGTTCTCGTAGCCCAACAGGTCTCCCGGCTGGCAATCGAGTTCGCGGCAGATCGCTTCGAGCGTGGAAAAGCGGATCGCTTTGGCCTTGCCGGTCTTGAGGATCGAAAGGTTGGCAAGCGTGATGTCGACCCGCTCGGCCAGCTCGGTCAGCGTCATCCGCCGCTCGTGGAGCAGGTCGTCGAGCTTGACGGTGATCGGCATTACACAGTCCCTTCCAGCTCTTCGCGCATCGTGGCCCCGTGGCGGAAAACGCGGGCGAGGATGAACAGGACAAGCCCGACCGCGAGACCGGTGAGGGACATGTGCGTGTCCATCCCGGTGTTCGGGAGGTACATTGACATTAGTGTCTGCGCGATGTTGATCCCCTGTACGCTCATCGCCAGCCAGGCCATGCGGCTGAGCCGTGCGGCATTGGCGAGCGTGAGCGGATCGCCGTGTCGCACCGTGGCGATGATCCTGGCCAGGCGCGCGGCGAAATCGTAAAGCAACGCGAACGCGGCGATTGTCAACGCGACGATCACCAGTGCGGCGACGGGAATGTCATCCTGCTTGCCCGAACCGATGCCGATGAGCGGGGGCGTCGCGAGCAAGTCTGGGCGGAACACCGCGGCGGCGAGTGCAGCGGCCAGGCCGATCATGCCGATGGCGAGCGCGATCCGCGCAAGCACGGTCGCCACCGTAGCGGCGGTGAGTAGGGGATCCTTGAAGGTCTTCGGCATGGTCCTGTCTCCTGCTCCGGCTCAAGCCAGCTCGACAGGTGAATTTGAATCACCGGCCGGGATGGAGATGAGCGCGTTGAACGAGCCGATCGTCAGCATCAGCACGATGATTGTTGCGAATACATGGTTGGCAATCCGGTTCATTTGTCGATCTCCGATATGGTTCATATCGATAATCGATAAGGCGATTTGCTCATATTGTCAATCGATAATATCGAAAAACGATATGAGGCGCGGAGTGCGAAGAAAGTTGCGGTTGGCTACGACCGGCTTAAGGTGGGCGCGCAAATCTCGGGGGAATGCGATGCGCGTCGGCCGGCTCTTTCTGCAACTCACTCTCTTTTACCTATTCATCACCGGAGCGGTGCTGGCGCTCACGATGCTGGTCCCGGGTTTCGAGGATTACCTGCCGATCGGCGGCGCGGAGGGGCTGCTCTCGGGAAGCGCGGAGGATCCGTTCGAATCGATCGCGATCGGCGCGAGCCGGGTAGGCACGCTCGAGGAGAGCATCCTCTATCTTTTCGTTACCGTGTCGGGATCGCTCCTCACCATCTTGCCGGCGACCTGGACCTACATGGCCTGCCGCGACCAGGAGAATTACGACCAGTCGCTGGTCGAGACGATGGTCGTGCTGCCGATCCTGGTCACCAGCATCGTGATTGTGGTGCACAATTCGTTGGCGCTGGCCTTTTCGCTCGCCGGGATTGTGGGCGCGGTGCGGTTCCGCAATTCGCTCAAGAGCTCGGGCGATGCGCTGTTCGTGTTGCTGGCGATCGGGATCGGCCTGAGTTCCGGTGTCGGCGCGCTCGAAGTCGCGTTGGTGATGAGCGTGATCTTCAACTATGTCTTCCTTGCCCTGTGGGCGCTCGATTACGGCTGGATCGAAGGCGCGCGGCGCTATCTGCGCAACAGCCACGGGGACGGCGCGGTGGAAGCCGACAAGCCCGGTGCGGGAGAGCGGACGGAGGACAAGGCCGGATGAGCCTGGGCCGGATTGGCGCGGGAGGCATCGCATGCCTGTTGCTCGCGGCTTGCAGCAAGGCGGATGACAGCGGCGAGACGGTCTTCAACCTGCCGACCGAATTGACGGAAGTGTCTGGCCTGGCCGTAGCCGGGCCGGACAGCGTCTTCACCCATGACGACGAATTCGCGATCGTCTACGAAATTCGCTTGCGAGACGGCAAGGTGCTGCGAGCTTTCGCTTTTGGCGAGCCCACCCTGGAAGGCGATTTCGAAGGAATCGCCGCGGCCGCGGGGCATGTCTACCTGGTTACCAGCGATGGACTGATCTACCTGGCCGAGCCGGGCGTGCACGGCGAGCGGGTCACTTTCTATGTTTACGACAGCGGGATCGGGCCGCGCTGCGAGGTCGAGGGACTATCTCTGTCGCCCGCGCCCGGTGAGCTGCTGTTGCTGTGCAAGCGCTTCCGCAACGACGATGACGAGGCGCGGCTCGAAATCCATCGCTGGCAAATCGGCAGCTACCGGGCCGAACCCGAACCGTTCCTCTCGCTGCCGCTGGCAGGCCTGCTGGGCGAAGCCGAGCAGGTCGATTTCCGCCCGTCGAGCATCGAGTGGGACCCCCGGACCCGGCAGATGTATGTCGTCTCCGCCCGCAACCGGATGCTGGTGGTGCTCGACGCCGAGGGCGCGCCCGTCGAAACGCGGCGGCTCGACAGTTCACGCCATCCCAATGTCGAAGGCATCGCGCTGATGCCCGACGGACGGCTGGTGCTGGCAGACGAAGGTTCGGAGACGCGAGAGGGACGCCTGACCGTCTATGAGATGGTCCCGGATCCCGCTAGTCGCAATCCGACGTAAGGTTCTTTTCGACGGCTTGCGGCGTCGCGATATCTTCGAAGAAGCCGCCCAGGAATTTTAGCATGTCGTTCCTCGTACGATCTTCGAGACCGGGAATGCTGGCGATCTCTGCTTCCATTGCGGGGCGCGATGACTTGAACAGCTCGACGGCCGCTGGGATCCCGGAATTGTAGCGGCAGAACCCGCGGAACAGGCGCTGGGTTACCCTTCGCACCGGCAGCGATTCGGGCGGCAGCGCGTAGGGCGCATCGACCAGGCCCGAATAGTCGAAATCGTAGGGGACGGGAGTGAGATTGCTGCGGGCGGTTTCGTCAGCCCCGATCAGCTTCGAATTGTGGCAGCAATCTTCTTCCCCCGGGCCGTCGGTGATCGCCCAGTCGAGATTTCCGATCATGTACTGGAACAGCGCGACCCTCGATGCGTCTTCGACATTGAAAGAGCTGATCGGGACGCTGGGAACTTCCAGTTCCTTGCCGCCCATGCGGTCTGCCGCATCGTCGATATCCTCGATCAGGAAGCCCCAGCTCGAGGCGACTTCCTTGCCGTCGTCCATATAGCGCAACCGTGCGAGCCTGACCCGCAGGCTTTCGGGCGTCAGGACGTTATAGAGCCGGTAGGCGGCATATTCCTTCAACACATTCTGCTGGAAGCGATCGCCGTTGTTGCAATGGGTGACGAGCTTCAATCGCCGCTGCATGTCGAAGAAGGATTCGTTCGCGGGCTTCTCGATAAAGCGGATGCTGAGCGGGGGGAAGCGGCAGGTTTCACGCTTGCGCCGGGATATGCCCCTTGCCGCCAGCTCGATTGCATGGGTTTCGCCCTGCGCCGCCAGCGTGGCCGGGTGCGGATCGGTCGAGCGTTCCGCCCTGCGAACGATTTCGTCGACCGGACCCGAAATGACGATTTCGATCGGCGCGGTGTCGGAAAAAAGCGGTGCTTGCTTGTCCTGCGCCCCAGCCGGGGCCGCCAGGGCCAAACCCAAGCCTGCCAGGAACGACAATCTAGTCTTCATTCGGTGTCCCCCGGATTGGCAAGGTTTTCGCTTACCCATTCGCCAGCGCCATTCTTGTAATGGGCAATGGCCTTGCCGTCGACAATTTCAAGAAAGGTCCGCAGGCCGCCGTAAGAGGCGGAGATTCCCGTATCGACCCGCACCAGCCGCCCGCCATGGCTCGCCGCGATGCCCTGGAGCCGGGGCGTGTGGGCGACGACCAGCCTCGACGCACCATAGGCCTCGAGCACTTGCGCCAGTTCGTCCTCGATCGACGGCCTTGGTGGGGCGGGAGCCGGAGCGGCCGTGCCTTCGACCGGTTCAGGCACCGGTTCGCGCACGACATTGCCGCGATACCACAGCGGACCAAGCTCGTCGGTCAGGATCGAGGGTTCATAGCTCTCGCCCTTGGCGAGCGCGGCTGTCACCTCCGCGTTCACGGTCTCCAAAGGCCTTGCCGCAGTCTCGACGCTGATTCCGCCATGGACAAACAGCGTATCGCCGACCTTGGCGATCGCCTGGTGCCCGATCAGCCATTTCCCTAATTCGCCATCGGGAGCCCAGGCCAGCCGGTGTTCGAACTTGCCGAGCGGGTTGGCTTCCAGCCACAGATCCTTGATGACCGAAACCGGGCCTTCGGGGAGTTGCTCGGCATAGAAGGCCAGGATCGCATCGCGATTGGCTTCATAGATTCGTTCGCGCAATTCCCGCGAACTCTTGGTTTCGAAGGCCGCGTATTCGCCCGGATGGACGTAGCGCAAGTCGCCCTGGACATTCATCGCCTCGTGATTGCCGACCAGCACGATCACCTGGCCATCGGCATCGGCGGCTTCCCGTTCGAGCTTCATCAGGTGCTCGATGATCTTGCGTGAATCCGGGCCGCGATCGGTGATGTCGCCGAGCTGGACCAGCACCGTCTCGCCGCCGGTCCAGCGCGCCCGCCTGTCCGACAACCCCGCCGCTTCGACGATTTCGAGATAGGCTTCGTAGTCGCCATGGAGATCGCCCACCGCGACGATGCGCTGCGGCTCGTCCGCGGCCTGCAAGGCGACCGGAGCGGCCGCGGCCAGAAAGGCCAGCAATATCCGCAGCAGCATTCTCATAGGCGCTGTCCCCTTGCGTCGTTTCGAACGAGACCTAGCACAGCATTTCGCCGATGAACGAGTCCTGATGAGCGAAGGAAGCCCGGATTGCTGGCGGCAATTGACATCGGCCCGGGCGATTCCTATATCGCGCGGCGTCAGTCTGCTTCGAGCAAGGCCGGCCCTGCGCGGGGGTTGGCCCAGGAAGGAAGCACTGGCTTTCCGTAGTCGCGACGCAAGCTGCAGCTTCGGCCCCGGCGGGGGCCGTTTGCGCGCGGCTTTTCGGCGTTGCTATGGGCCACTCCGCGCGTGGCAAGAATTTCCGTCGGCGCGACAAGCGGCACCGGCACAATCAAGAGGCGATCTCCTCCATGGCGACCAAGACCACGGCCAGCGCGGCCACTGGCAGCGCGAAAAAGCGCATCCGCAAGATTTTCGGCGACATCCACGAAGTGGTACAGATGCCGAACCTGATCGAAGTCCAGCGCGAGAGCTACGAGCAGTTCCTGCGTTCCGACCCTTCGATCGGCTACGTTTCCGGCCTGGAAAAGACGCTCCGTTCGGTCTTCCCGATCCGCGATTTCGCCGGTTCGGCCGAGCTCGACTTCGTCCATTACGAGCTCGAGGATCCCAAATACGACACCACCGAGTGCCGCCAGCGCGGGATCACCTATGCCGCGCCGATGAAAGTCACGCTGCGCCTGATCGTGTTCGAAGTCGATACCGAGACGGAAACCCGCTCGGTCCTCGATATCAAGGAACAGGACGTCTATATGGGCGACATGCCGCTCATGACCGAGAACGGCACCTTCATCATCAACGGCACCGAACGCGTTATCGTGTCGCAGATGCACCGTTCGCCCGGCGTGCTGTTCGACCATGACCGCGGCAAGACCCACTCTTCGGGCAAGTTCCTGTTCGCCGCCCGTGTGATCCCCTATCGCGGTTCCTGGCTCGATTTCGAATTCGACGCCAAGGACATCGTCAACGTCCGGATCGACCGCAAGCGCAAGCTGCCGGTAACCGCGCTGCTGTATGCGCTGGGCCTCGATAGCGAACAGATCCTCGACTATTTCTATGCCAAGGTCGCCTGGGAACGGGTCTCGGGCAAGAAAGGCGACGGCTGGAAGATCCCGTTCGTTGCCGAACAATGGCGTGGCCAGAAGCCCGCCTTCGCGCTGGTTGACGCCAAGACCGGCGAGGAAGTGTTCCCGGCCGGCCAGAAGATTTCGCCGCGCGCCGCAAACAAGGCGGAGAAGGACGGCCTCAAGGAGCTGCTGATCCCGACCGAGGAAATCTTCGGCCGCTATGCCGCAGTCGACATGATCGACGAGAAGACCGGCCGGATCTACATCGAGGCTGGCGACGAAGTGTCGCCGGAGCATCTCGATGCGCTCGACAAGGCCGGGTTCGACCGGCTCGAATTGCTCGATATCGACCACGTCAGCACCGGCCCGTGGATCCGCAACACGATGCAGGTCGACAAGGCCGAGAATCGCGACGAGGGTCTAGAGGCGATCTACAAGGTGATGCGCCCGGGCGAACCGCCGACCAAGGAAACCGCCGAAGCCCTGTTCGAAGGCCTGTTTTTCGACAGCGAGCGTTACGACCTTTCCGCGGTCGGCCGGGTCAAGCTCAACATGCGCCTCAACCTCGACGCCGACGACAGTGTCACCACGCTGCGCAAGGAAGACATCCTCGCGGTGGTCAAGGAACTGGTCAACCTCAAGGACGGCAAGGGCGAAGTCGACGACATCGACAATCTCGGCAACCGCCGCGTCCGTTCGGTCGGCGAACTGCTCGAGAACCAGTACCGCGTCGGCCTTTTGCGGATGGAGCGCGCTGTCAAGGAGCGGATGAGCTCGGTCGACGTCTCGACCGTGATGCCGAACGACCTCATCAACGCCAAGCCGGCGGTTGCCGCGGTGCGCGAATTCTTCGGCTCTTCGCAGCTGTCGCAATTCATGGACCAGACCAACCCGCTTTCGGAAGTCACTCACAAGCGGCGCGTTTCGGCGCTCGGCCCGGGCGGCCTCACCCGCGAGCGTGCGGGCTTCGAAGTGCGCGACGTGCACCCGACCCATTACGGCCGGATCTGCCCGATCGAGACGCCCGAAGGCCCGAATATCGGCCTGATCAACTCACTCGCTTCGTTCAGCCGGGTCAACAAATACGGGTTCATCGAAACCCCCTATCGCCAGGTGAAGGACGGCAAGGTGACCAAGGATGTGGTCTATCTGTCGGCGATGGAGGAACAGAAGCACGCGGTTGCGCAGGCCTCCGCCGAACTCAAGAAGGACGGCAGTTTCGAGGAAGAGCTGGTATCGGCGCGCGAGAACGGCGAATTCGTGATGCTCCCGCGCGAGCAGATCACGCTGATGGACGTTTCGCCCAAGCAGCTGGTTTCGGTGGCGGCCTCGTTGATCCCCTTCCTTGAAAACGACGACGCCAACCGCGCCCTCATGGGTTCGAACATGCAGCGCCAGGCGGTGCCGCTGGTGCGCGCCGAGGCGCCGTTCGTCGGCACCGGGATGGAAGAGACCGTGGCCCGCGATTCGGGCGCCGCGATCGGCGCCTTGCGCGACGGGATCGTCGACCAGGTCGATGCGACCCGGATCGTGATCCGCGCTTCGGGCGAAGTCGAAGCCGGCAAGTCGGGAGTCGACATCTACACGCTGCAGAAGTTCCAACGGTCGAACCAGAATACCTGCATCAACCAGCGTCCGCTGGTGAAGGTGGGCGATGTGGTGGCGGAAGGCGAAATCATTGCCGACGGACCTTCGACCGATCTCGGCGAACTGGCGCTGGGCCGCAACAGCCTCGTCGCGTTCATGCCCTGGAACGGCTATAATTACGAGGACTCGATCCTGATCTCCGAACGCATCGTGAAAGACGACGTGTTCACCTCGATCCATATCGAGGAATTCGAGGTCATGGCCCGCGACACCAAGCTCGGGCCGGAAGACATCACCCGCGACATTCCGAATGTCGGCGAGGAAGCGCTGCGCAATCTCGACGAGGCAGGCATCGTCTATATCGGCGCGGAAGTGCATCCGGGCGATATCCTGGTCGGCAAGATTACGCCCAAGGGCGAAAGCCCGATGACTCCGGAAGAAAAGCTCCTGCGCGCGATCTTCGGCGAAAAGGCTTCGGATGTGCGCGACACGTCGCTGCGCCTGCCGCCGGGCGTGTCCGGCACGATCGTCGAGGTTCGCGTGTTCAATCGCCATGGGATCGAGATCGACGACCGTACCCGCGCGATCCAGAACGAGGAGATCGAACGCCTCAAGAAGGACGCCGAAGACGAACGCGCGATCTTGAACCGCGCGACATACAACCGCTTGAAGGACATGCTGGTCGGCCAGACGGCTTCCGCCGCGCCCAAGGGCGTCAAGAAGGGCGCCAAGCTGACCGAGGATGAGCTGGATTCGGTCGACCGCCACGAATGGTTCAAGTTCGCGGTCGCCAACGACAAGGTCCAGAGCCAGCTTGAAGCGGTCAAGGCGCAGTATGACGAAGCCGTCAGGCTGATCAACGAGAAGTTCGAAGACCGCCGCGAGAAGCTCGAACGGGGCGACGAACTCGCGCCTGGCGTGCTCAAGATGGTCAAGGTGTTCGTCGCGGTGAAGCGCAAGCTGCAACCCGGCGACAAGATGGCCGGACGACACGGCAACAAGGGCGTGATCAGCCGCATCCTGCCCGAAGAGGACATGCCGTTCCTCGAGGACGGCACCCCGGTCGACATCGTGCTCAACCCGCTCGGCGTGCCGAGCCGCATGAATGTCGGGCAGATCTTCGAGACCCATCTCGGCCTTGCCGCGCGCGGCCTCGGCCAACAGATCCAGACCGCGCTCGAGGAATGGCGCGAAGCCAATCCCGATCCCGCAAAGGCCAAGCCGCCCAAGGCAGTCGCCGACCGGCTCAAGGATATCTACGGCGAGCAGTACCACGCCGAGATCGATGCCCGTTCGGCCGAGGAAATCGTCGAACTGGCAGGCAACCTCACCAACGGCGTCCCGATGGGCACTCCTGTGTTCGACGGCGCGCGCGAAGCCGACGTTTCGGCAATGCTTGAAAAGGCCGGCTACGATACGTCGGGCCAGGTCACGCTTTATGACGGGCGCACCGGCGAGGCGTTCGACCGCAAGGTGACCGTAGGCTACATCTACATGCTCAAGCTGCACCATCTGGTCGACGACAAGATCCACGCCCGTTCGATCGGCCCCTATTCGCTCGTCACCCAGCAGCCGCTGGGCGGCAAGGCGCAGTTCGGCGGCCAGCGCTTCGGCGAAATGGAGGTCTGGGCGCTCCAGGCCTATGGCGCGGCCTATACCCTGCAGGAAATGCTGACGGTGAAGTCTGACGACGTGATCGGGCGGACCAAGGTCTACGAGGCAATCGTCAAGGGCGACGACACTTTCGAGGCCGGCATTCCCGAAAGCTTCAACGTGCTGGTGAAGGAAATGCGCAGCCTTGGCCTCAATGTCGAACTCTCCTCCTTCGGCGACGACGAGGAAGCCGAGGACGACGAGTTTGGCCGGATTGCTGCCGAATAAGCCCGCCGCTTGAGAGATTGACCCTATCCAAGGGACCGAAACAATGAACGAACTGACCAAATTCACCAACCAGCTGGCCAAGCCGGAAACCTTCGACCAGATCCAGATCGGGATCGCCTCGCCGGAGCGCATCCGCTCGTGGTCGTTCGGCGAGATCAAGAAGCCCGAGACGATCAACTACCGTACGTTCAAGCCCGAGCGCGACGGGTTGTTCTGCGCCCGCATCTTCGGCCCGGTGAAGGACTATGAGTGCCTGTGCGGCAAGTACAAGCGCATGAAGTACAAGGGCGTCGTGTGCGAGAAGTGCGGCGTCGAAGTGACCGTCACCAAGGTCCGCCGCGAGCGCATGGGCCATATCGAACTGGCTGCGCCGGTCGCGCATATCTGGTTCCTCAAGAGCTTGCCCAGCCGCATCGGCCTGCTGCTCGACATGCAGCTCAAGCAGCTTGAGCGCGTGCTCTATTTCGAGAGCTATATCGTCACCGAGCCGGGCCTGACCCCGCTCGAGAAGTACCAGCTGCTGACCGAGGACGAGTTGCTCGAGGCGCAGGACGAATATGGCGAAGACGGCTTCACCGCCGGGATCGGCGCCGAGGCCGTCAGGACGATGCTGATGGATCTCGACCTCGAGCAGGAGCGCGAGGACCTGATGCAGGAGCTCGCGACCACCAAGTCCACGCTCAAGCCGAAAAAGATCATCAAGCGCCTGAAGGTTGTCGAGAGCTTCATCGAATCCGGCAACAAGCCCGAATGGATGATCCTTGAAGTGGTGCCGGTGATCCCGCCGGAACTGCGTCCGCTCGTGCCGCTTGACGGCGGCCGTTTCGCGACCTCGGACCTCAACGATCTCTATCGCCGGGTGATCAACCGCAACAACCGCTTGAAGCGGCTGATGGAATTGCGCGCGCCCGACATCATCGTCCGCAACGAAAAGCGCATGCTGCAGGAAGCGGTCGACGCATTGTTCGACAATGGCCGCCGCGGCCGCGTGATCACCGGCGCCAACAAGCGCCCGCTGAAGTCGCTTTCCGACATGCTCAAGGGCAAGCAGGGCCGCTTCCGCCAGAACCTGCTCGGCAAGCGGGTCGACTATTCGGGCCGTTCGGTGATCGTGACCGGTCCGGAACTCAAGCTTCACCAGTGCGGCCTGCCCAAGAAGATGGCGCTCGAACTGTTCAAGCCGTTCATCTACGCGCGGCTCGACGCCAAGGGCCTCTCGATGACCTTGAAGCAGGCCAAGAAGTGGGTCGAAAAGGAACGCAAGGAAGTCTGGGATATCCTCGACGAGGTGATCCGCGAACATCCGGTGCTGCTGAACCGCGCGCCGACGCTTCACCGGCTCGGCATCCAGGCGTTCGAGCCGGTGCTGATCGAAGGCAAGGCGATCCAGCTTCACCCGCTGGTGTGTTCGGCCTTCAATGCCGACTTCGACGGCGACCAGATGGCGGTCCACGTGCCGCTTTCGCTGGAAGCCCAGCTCGAAGCGCGCGTGCTGATGATGTCGACCAACAACATCCTCTCGCCCGCCAATGGCAAGCCGATCATCGTGCCCTCGCAGGACATGGTGCTGGGGCTCTATTACCTGTCGATGGATCGCGAAGGCGAGCCGGGCGAGGGCATGATCCTCACCGACATGCAGGAAGTCCACCAGGCGCTCGAAGTGGGCGCGGTGACGCTGCACTCGAAGATCACCACCCGCGTCCCGCAGACCGACGAGGACGGCAACGAGTATCTGCAGCGGGTCGAAACGACTCCCGGCCGCATGCTGATCGGCGAATGCCTGCCCAAGAGCCACACAGTGCCGTTCAGCGTCGTCAACCGCCTGCTTACCAAGAAGGAAATCGGCGACGTTATCGACCAGGTCTATCGTCACACCGGCCAGAAGGATACGGTGCTGTTCGCCGATGCGATCATGGCGCTGGGCTTCCGCCACGCCTGCAAGGCCGGCATCTCCTTCGGCAAGGATGACATGATCATCCCGGAATCGAAGACCGAGCTGGTCGAGAAGACCAAGTCGCTGGTGGCCGATTACGAGCAGCAATACCAGGACGGCTTCATCACCCAGCAGGAAAAATACAACAAGGTGATCGACGCCTGGAGCCGCTGCGGCGACCAGGTCGCCGAAGCGATGATGGAGGAAATCCGGGCGACGCCGAAGGACGACAACGGACGCGAGGCCCCGATCAACTCGATCTACATGATGAGCCATTCCGGTGCGCGCGGTTCGCCCACCCAGATGAAGCAGCTGGCGGGGATGCGTGGGCTGATGGCCAAGCCTTCGGGCGAGATCATCGAAACCCCGATCATCTCGAACTTCAAGGAAGGCCTGACCGTCCTTGAATATTTCAACTCGACCCACGGCGCCCGCAAGGGCCTTGCCGATACCGCGCTCAAGACCGCCAGCTCGGGTTACCTGACCCGCCGCCTGGTCGATGTGTCGCAGGATTGCGTGATCGTCGAGGAAGACTGCAAGACCTCGAACGCGCTTGAAATGCGTGCGATCGTGCAGGGCGGTTCGACGATTGCCTCGCTCGGCGAGCGGATTCTCGGCCGCACCACGGCCGAGGACCTGGTCGATGCCAAGAGCGGTGAAGTCCTGGTCAAGGCCGGCACCCTGGTCGACGAAGCGATGGTCAAGCTGATCGAGGAAGCCGAAGTCCAGTCGGCCAAGATCCGCTCGCCGTTGGTCTGCGAGGCCGAGCAGGGCGTATGCGCGACCTGCTACGGGCGCGATCTCGCCCGCGGCACGCCGGTCAATATCGGCGAAGCGGTCGGCGTGATCGCCGCCCAGTCGATCGGCGAACCGGGCACCCAGCTGACCATGCGGACCTTCCACATCGGCGGAGCGGCCCAGGTCAACGAGACCTCGCATCTCGAAGCGATCTCGGAAGGCAAGATCGAATATCGCGATATGCCGACCATCATGGACAAGCGCGGGCGGTTGCTCTCGCTGGCGCGCAACGGCGAGATCGTCGTGATCGACAAGGAAGGCCGCGAGCGCGAACTGCACAAGGTGCCCTACGGCACCGTGCTGATGTTCAAGGAAGGTGCCAAGGTCAAGGAAGGCGATCGCCTTGCCGAATGGGACCCGTTCACCCTGCCGATCATTACCGAGCAATCGGGCGTCGTGCGCTACCAGGACCTTGCCGAAGGCAAGACAATGGAAGAGCGGGTCGACGAAGCAACCGGCATCGCCCAGCGCGTCGTTACCGAGTATCGCGCTTCGGGTCGGTCCAAGAAGGAAGACATGCGTCCGCGCCTCACCCTGCTGGGCGAGGAAAAGGGCAAGAAGAAGGGCGAGGAGACCGAGGCAGCGCGCTATATGCTCGCCCCTGGCACTGCGCTCTCGGTCGAAGACGGACAGCGGGTCGAAGCCGGCGACATCCTCGCCCGCGCAACCCGCGAAGCCGCCAAGACCCGCGACATCACCGGCGGCCTGCCGCGCGTCGCCGAACTGTTCGAGGCGCGCAAGCCAAAGGACAATGCGGTGATCGCCAAGATCAGCGGCAGGGTCGAATTCGTTCGCGAATACAAGGCCAAGCGCAAGATCGCGATTGTCCCGGAAGAGGGAGATGCGGTCGAATACCTGATTCCCAAGAGCCGGGTGATCGACGTACAGGAAGGCGACTTCGTCAAGAAGGGCGACCGCCTGATTTCGGGCAGCCCCGATCCGCACGACATCCTCGAAGTGCTGGGGGTCGAGGCGCTGGCCGAATACCTCGTATCGGAAATCCAGGAAGTCTATCGACTGCAGGGCGTGAAGATCAACGACAAGCACATCGAGGTGATCGTTCGCCAGATGCTGCAGAAGGTCGAGATCACCGATGGCGGCGACACCACGCTGCTGCCGGGCGAACAGGTCGACCTGGAGGAGATGAACGAATACAACGCCAAGCTTGAAAAGAAGCAGAAGCCGGCCCAGGGCACGCCGATCCTCCTCGGCATCACCAAGGCGAGCCTGCAGACCCGCAGCTTCATTTCGGCGGCCTCGTTCCAGGAGACGACCCGCGTGCTCACCCAGGCCGCGGTCGAGGGCAAGAAGGACTCGCTGATCGGTCTCAAGGAGAACGTGATCGTCGGGCGGTTGATACCGGCCGGCACCGGTGCGGGCATGAACCGCATCCGGGTCGCCGCATCCTCGCGCGACGCCGCCCTGCGGGCGCAATACAGGAAGATGCAGGAAGCGCTCGAGGCGGCCAATGCCCCGGCGCAAGAACCTGCCGCGGCGGAAGCCGTGCCTGCCGAAGAGACTTCCGGCGAAGAATAGGGATTGCGCAAGGCCTGAACGACAGCCCCGCCGCGGCCCAGTGCTTCGGCGGGGCTTTTTCTTGCCCGCGAATGCCACTAAGCGGACTGCATGGCCGACGAACTTTCGATCACGCTTGCGCAGACGAACCAGAATGTCGGCGATATCGCCGGCAATGCCGAGGCGATGCTCAGGATCCGCGCCGAAGCGGGGAAGACCGACCTGGTCGTGTTCCCGGAAATGCAGCTGATCGGCTATCCGCCCGAAGACCTCGTGCTCAAGCCTTCGCTGATCGAGCGCGCCGCTGCCGAGATGGAGCGGCTCGCGCTCGCCACCAGCGACGGCGGCCCGGCGATGCTCGTCGGCAGCGTTTTCGTGCGCGACGGGGCGCTGCATAACGGGGTCGCCATGCTCGATGGCGGGCGGGTCACGGCCACCCGCTTCAAGCACGAGCTGCCCAATTACGGCACGTTCGACGAAATGCGGCTGTTCACTCCCGGGCCGCTGCCCGAGCCGGTGCTGTTCCGCGGGGCGATGCTCGGCCTGCCCGTATGCGAGGATATCTGGCACCCCGATGTCTGCCGCCACCTCGCCGATTTCGGCGCCGGGCTGTTCATCTGCGTCAATGGCAGCCCCTACGAAATCGACAAGGAAGTGCTCCGGATCGACGAGATCGCCCGTCGCCGCGCGGTCGATACCGGGATCCCGCTGGCCTATCTCAACCGGGTCGGCGGACAGGACGAAATCGTGTTCGACGGCGCCAGTTTCGTGATCAACGGCGACGGCAGCCTCGCGGTCCAGATGACCGATTGGGAAGAGGCGCTGGTCGAGACCAGATGGACCAGGGTCGCGCGCGGCTGGCACTGCAACCGCGGCGAGCTCGAAGGGCTGACCGACAGCCACGAGGAAACCTGGTGCGCGATGGTCCTCGCCCTGCGCGACTATGTGAACAAGAACGGTTTCCCCGGCGTGGTGTTGGGCCTGTCGGGCGGAATCGACAGCGCCGCCTGCGCGGCGATCGCGGTCGATGCACTGGGCCCCGAGCGGGTGTGGTGCGTGATGCTGCCGAGCCGCTTCACCAGCCAGGCAAGCCTCGACGATGCCGAGGCCTGCGCGAAGGCGCTCGGCTGCCGTTACGAGACGATCCCGATCCAGCCCGCGGTGGAAGGCTTCGATGCCATGCTGGCAGGCGACTTCGCCGATACCGACGTCGATATCACCGAAGAGAACATTCAGTCGCGCATCCGCGGCGTCACGCTGATGGCGCTGTCGAACAAGTTCGGCCCGATGCTGATGACGACCGGCAACAAGAGCGAGATGAGCGTCGGCTATGCAACGATCTATGGCGACATGGCGGGCGGCTACAATCCGCTCAAGGACGCCTACAAGATGACTGTGTTCGGCATCGCCAGCTGGCGCAACACGGCGGTGCCCAAGATCGGCCTCGGCCCGGCGGGCGAAGTTATCCCGCAACGCATCATCGACAAGCCGCCCAGCGCCGAACTTCGCCCCGACCAGAAGGACGAGGATTCGCTCCCGCCCTATCCGGTGCTCGACCGGATCCTCTTGGGCCTGGTCGAGCACGAGAAGAGCGTCGACCAGCTCACCGCCGAAGGGCTCGATCGCAAGACGGTCGAACGGATCGAGCACCTGCTCCACTTGGCCGAATACAAGCGCCGCCAGGCTCCGCCGGGGGTCAAGCTCGGCATGAAGAATTTCGGGCGCGACCGGCGCTATCCGATCACCCATCGCTTCAGGAGCAGATGATATGCGCAACTGGCTGGCCATCGCGAGCGCAATCGCCGTTACCGCCTGCGGGAGTGGTACCGGCGATGCATCGGCGCCTTCGCCCGCTTCCAGCGACGCTCCCCCGGCTGCACCGATCGCCAGCCCGCAGCGGCCCGCGCCAACCACGCTGGCCGGTGAATGGCGGGTGGCGGGGATCGACGGCGCGGATTTCAACGAGCCTTATGGCCTCGGGCTTTCGGCGGATGCCGGGCGCCTGTGGTTCGCCCCGGAATGCGCTGGCTATGTCCGCGCCTATCGCATCGCGGGATCGCGCATCACCCTTACCGATCCGACACCCGATGCGGCGATCTGCGAAATCGGCCTGCCGCCGCGGGTCGCAGAACTGTTCGCCGCGCTCGATGCGGCGGATACGGTTGCGATCACCCCGTCGAACGGAATTGAGATCAGCGGCCACGGTCGGTCGGTGCTGCTGTTCTCGCAATAGGGCGCAAGCTCCGCTAGGGCGCTGGCCATGAATGTCACCACCCGCTTTGCCCCTTCGCCCACCGGGCGCCTGCATGTCGGCAATATCCGCACGGCCCTGCACAACTGGCTGCTGGCGAGGAAGCATGGCGGGCGGTTCCTGCTCAGGATTGACGATACCGATGGCGAGCGCAGCAAGGAAGAGTTCGTCGCGGCGATCCGCGCGGACCTCGCCTGGCTCGGGCTCGAGCCGGATGGCGAAGAGCGCCAGTCGGCCCGCTTCGATCTCTACGAGGCAGCGTTCGAGCGGCTGCTCGGCGAAGGGCGGATCTACCGCTGCTACGAGACCCAGCAGGAACTCGAGCTCAAGCGCAAGGTGCTGCTGGGGCGCGGCCTGCCGCCGATCTACGACCGCGCGGCCCTGGGCCTCTCCGAAGCGCAGCATGCGGATTATGCCGCGCAGGGGATCGCCCCGCATTTCCGCTTCAGGCTCGATCATTCCGAACCGCTCGAATGGGAAGACGGCATTCGCGGGAAGCAGCATTTCGACCCGGCGCAGCTCAGCGATCCGGTGATCCGCCGGGCCGACGGCTCGTGGCTCTACATGCTGCCCTCGACGGTGGACGACATCGCCATGGGCGTGAGCTACGTCCTGCGCGGCGAGGACCATGTTTCTAACACTGCGCTGCAAATCCAGATGTTTACCGCACTCGATGCTGCACCCCCGCACTTCGCGCATGAGGCGCTGCTGGTCGGCCGCGAGGGGAAGCTGTCGAAGCGGCTCGGCTCGCTCGGCTGCGATGCGTTTCGCGCGCAGGGGATCGAACCCGCAGCGCTGGTGGCGATGCTGGCGCGACTCGGCACTGCGCTCCCGGTCGAGCCGATTGCCGATCGTGCTGCGCTGATCGCAAGCTTCGACCTTTCCACTTTCGGGCGCGCCCCGGCGCGGTTCGACGATGCCGAACTGGCGCGGGTCAACAGCGCGATCGTCCACCAGCTGGATTATGCCGAAGTGCGGCATCGCCTGCCCGCTGGCATGGGCGAGGCAGGCTGGCTCGCCATCCGTCCGAACCTCCTGACTGTCGCCGAAGCGGCGGACTGGTGGCAGGTGGTGACCGGACCGATTGCCGCGCCCGAGCTTTCGGTTGAAGACCGAGCTTATGTCGCGCAGGCGGCAGCGGCGCTCGTCTGGGGCGAGGATCCGTGGCACGCGCTCACCGACGCGCTCAAATCGGCCACCGGGCGCAAGGGCCGGGCGCTGTTCCATCCGCTGCGCCTGGCGCTCACCGGCCGCGAGTCCGGCCCCGACATGCAGGCGCTGCTGCCGCTGATCGGCGAGGCCGAAGCGCGGGCAAGGCTGGAGCGTGCGGCGGGCTGTTAGGGTGACACAAGTGACAGCTGTCACCCTCGCTGTCCGGCATGAAAAACCATTTCTGACCAAAGGCTTGGGATGC
>NZ_DBNHSF010000160.1:0-1801 GCF_057143545.1 Candidatus Andeanibacterium sp. | reverse complement strand
ATGCAGAGCGCAATGCGCGGATCGTGCGCGCGGCGGAGCAATATTATCGCTCGATCTACCGCGGTGCTGCCGAAAGCTGGAATCTGCGCGATCGGCACATGTTTGAAACGCTTCAGGCGTTGATGGCCCATCACCACGATGCTCGTGCCATTGTCTGGGCGCACAATTCGCACGTCGGCAATGCGGCAGCGACATCGATGGGCTGGCGCGGGGAATTCAACATCGGTGAGCTCGTCCGCGCCGCTTACGGCGACGGGGCAGTCCTGATCGGTTTCGGGACAGATCGCGGGACCGTTGCTGCGGCGTCGGACTGGGGTGCGGCAATGGAAGTCATGCAATTGCGCCCGGCCCGTGACGACAGCTGGGAAGGGGCTTTCCGCGCGATCGGTTCGATGCGGTGCCTGCTCGATTGGCGTCGCAGCGATGACAGCTCGCTGAAGGCTGCGTTATCCCGGACCATGTTGGAACGCGCGGTGGGGGTCGTTTACCGGCCGCAAAGCGAGTTCCTCAGCCACTACTTCGAATCGGTTCTGGGCGAGCAATTCGATGCTTTCGTCTGGTTTGAAGATACCCGCGCCGTGACGCCGCTGGGCCCCGAGCGCCCGCACGGCGCCCCCGAGATATGGCCATTCGGACTTTGAGCGAGAACGAATTATGGAACATTCGGTCCAAGATACACACGAAGTGATATTGCCCGGCGAACCTCCCCTGCACGCCATACTTGGCGTACCGGTCGATGCGCTGGGCCTCGTGATCTTCGCTCATGGCAGCGGCAGCGGCAGGCTAAGTCCGCGCAATGGCTATGTCGCACAGCGCCTGCGGGACGCCAAGCTGGCAACGCTGCTGCTCGACCTGCTTTCGCCGGCAGAGGAAACCGATCGCCGTAATGTATTCGACATATCCCTGTTGGCATCGCGTCTTCGCAGGGCAACGGACTGGGCATCGCAGTTCGAGGAAACACGTTTACTCAAACCGGCATATTTCGGGTCCAGCACCGGCGCTGGCGCAGCGCTGCGCGCAGCTGCGGGTGATGAGCGTATCGTATCAGTCGTTTCCCGCGGAGGCCGCCCGGATCTTGCGGGAAGATCGGCGCTCGCGGCAGTGAAGGCGCCGACCTTGCTCATCGTCGGTTCGCTCGACGAGCCGGTCATCACGCTGAACCGATTGGCCGCCGGGGCGCTTGGGTGCGTCCATGAGATTGCCATAGTGCCGGGGGCCACCCACCTGTTCGAGGAAACCGGTACGCTCGACGAGGTTGTCGAACTCGCCGGGGACTGGTTTCGTACCCACTTCCGAGGAGTGGTGCCGTGATCCGGAATCTCCTGTTCCAGAACCGGGCCGAGGCTGGAAAGGCCCTCGCTCGCGCACTCGTCGACATGAAGCTGGCCGACCCGGTCGTTCTGGCGCTTCCGCGCGGAGGTGTCCCGGTTGGCTACGAGGTCGCAAAGGCTCTTGGCGCCCCGCTGGACGTCATCCTGGTTCGCAAGATCGGTGCGCCGGGACACAAGGAATACGGGATTGGCGCCGTTGTCGATGGCTCTGCAATGCAGACCGTCATCAACGAAGCGGCTGCACGCATGGTCGGGGCCGACCGTGCATATATCGAGCGCGAGGTTGCACGCGAACTCGGCGTCATCGAACGCCGGCGTGAGGCCTACCGAAGTGGTCCGCCGGTTCCGGTCAAGGGGCGCACGGTCATCGTGATCGATGACGGGATAGCGACGGGGAGCACTGCGATGGTTGCGCTTCAGGCGCTGGCCAAGGCTGGCCCTTCCCGAATTATCCTTGCCGTTCCGGTGGC
>NZ_DBNHSF010000159.1:0-32134 GCF_057143545.1 Candidatus Andeanibacterium sp. | reverse complement strand
CTCCAGCCGCGCCAGGCTGGCGGGCACGTCCTTGAGCTTGTCGAGCCCGAACAGGCCGAGGCGGAAGCTCTTGTAGTCGGGCCCTTCGTCGACCATCAGCGGCACGCCCGCGGCGATCTGGAGGCCGTGGGCGCGGAACTTGCTGCCGTTCTGGATCTCGGGATCGTCGGTGAAGCTCACCACCACGCCGGGCGCGCCGAAGCCCGGAGCGGCGACGGACTTGACCCCGCGCGCGGCGAGCATTTTCCTGACCGCATCTCCCTGCTGCCATTGCGCGGCGCACAGCGCGGCAAAGCCGATCTGTTTTGTCTCCAGCATGGCATTGCGGAACGCCCGCAGCGCATCGGTCGGCATCGTCGCGTGATAGGCATGGCCGCCATTGAGATAGGCTTCCATGATCGCGTTCCACTTGGCCAAATCGGCGGCGAAGCTGGTCGATTTCGTCGCCTTGCAACGTTCGAGTGCGGCCTCGTTCATCATCACCAGCCCGGAAGAGGGCGGCGCTGACCACCCCTTTTGCGGGGCGCTTATAAGGACATCGATGTCGCAGGCCTGCATATCGACCCAGGCGCAGCCCGAAGCGATGCAATCGAGCACGAACAGCCCGCCTTCCTCATGGACCGCCCGCGCCACTTCGAGCAGGTAATCCTCGGGCAGGATGATCCCCGATGCGGTCTCGACATGCGGGGCGAAGACGAAATCGGGCTTGTCGGCGTGGATCGCCGCGATGACCTCGTCGATCGGGGGCGGGGCGAAGGGCGCGAGCGGATCGTCGGAAATGCGCCGCGCCTTGAGCACCTGCTCGTGGCGCGGGATGCCGCCCGCCTCGAAAATCTGGCTCCAGCGATAGGAGAAGAAGCCGTTGCGGATCACCATCACGCGCTTGTCCGTCGCGAACTGCCGCGCGACCGCTTCCATCGCGTAGGTCCCGCCGCCGGGGACGACCACGGCGCGATGCGCGTGGTAGACTTCGCACAGCGTCGCGTGGATATCGTGCATCACTTCCTGGAACGCCGCGCTCATATGGTTGAGCGAACGGTCGGTGAAGACGACCGAAAATTCCAGCAGGCCGTCTGGATCGATATCGGAGCGCAGGCCGGGCAAGATCGTCTCCTGTGCGAATCGGGTGTTTGTCCGATTACCTGCAGCCATATGGCGATTGTGGCAATTGGCACCTCTGCCGGACGGCCGGATCCCGAGCCGGTTTCGTCAGGCGACGCGCTCGCTGAAGGGGATCTTGCTGTCGAGCTCGACGCAATTGGGACCGGATGACCTGGCCAGCGAGAGCGCGAGCTCGGCTCTCGAGATTGTCAAATCGGCGGAAATCCCGATGCAGCTCAGGCCCGCGCTGGCGGTTATCGAACAGTCCCTGGCGTGAGGTGCGCAGCCCAGTCCAGCGATCGTATCGATCACCAGCCGGCATGCGGCAGTTGCCTGCCGGGGATTCTTGCGGGGAAACAACACTCCCAGGGTCTGTCCGCCGAAGCGCGAGACGAAGTCGTCCGAGCCCATCAGGGAGCGCAGCAGGCTGGCGAACGCCACCAGCACCTCGTCGCCGACGGTCTGCCCATAACGCAGGTTTATCGCCTTGAAGTGGTCGATCCTGAACAGCGCGAGGCAGCCAAAAATCTGCTTTTCGACCAGATGGTTGAGCAGGAAATTGAAGGCCGACCGGTTTGACAGGCCGGTGAGCCCGTCGGTCTGTTCCGCTGCAAAGAGCCGGTCTTCGAGCAGCTTCCGGTCATTGATGTTCCTGAGGATGCTCAGCGTTGCATAGACACTGCCGTCGGAATGCGAGAGGCGGTTTGTCTGATGCTCGAACCAGAGTTCGCGCCCGTTGCGATCGAGCAGGATGACCTCGTGCCAGTCGCGATTGAATTCGCCCGAAATGGCGGCCTTGCGCTGGTGCGCGACTGTTTCGGTGAAGTCCGGGTGGATGAAATCCCGGATATGAGGCCCGATCAGCCAATCGCCTTGCTCATATCCCAGCTGGGCAATCCCGTGGGACGCGCTCAATATGAATCCGTCAAGATCGACCTTGACGAATATGTCGCTGCTGCGATCCACCAGCATTCCGCAGAGAGCCTCGATCTCCGCGGCAGAAAAATCCAGATTCATTACCCCGCAACCCTTGTTTTCGGCTATTTTCTGCCCTGTTCATGTCGACCCCTCATGTCTTGCACGCACTTCAATGGCGGCCGCAAAAGCGACCGCGACGGGATGGAGTTGGGGAGATTTGCGACCCGACAACCCGTAAGACCCGGAATTAATCGATCGATTAAACCGGTCCCAAGCGAAAATCAACTCCGTAATTTGACATAGCGACTTGCGCGTATCGACCGATCTCAACCCGGCGCGGCGCGAGCGATATAACGATCGATATTCCTGGCCACGACATCGAGCGGGGCATTGCCGCCTTCGACCACCGCCTGGTTGAAATCGCGCAAATCGTACGCGGAACCAAGGGCTTGCTTCGCCCGCTCGCGTTCGGCGACGATCGTCAGCTTGCCGACCATGTAGCCGCAGGCCTGGCCAGGCCAGGTGCAGTAGCGTTCGATTTCGCCGATCGTCTCGCCTTCGGACAGGCCGATCTCGCGGGCGAAATATTCGATTCCCTGTTCGCGCGTCCATTGCTTGGAATGGAGGCCGGTATCGACCACGAGTCGCGCCGCGCGCCATGCCTGGTTTTGCAGGTAGCCCAGCCGCCCCGCGGGGAAATCGGCATAGGCGCCGAGTTCGTCGGCCAGTTGCTCGGCGTAAAGCGCCCAGCCTTCGCTGAACGCATTGAAAGCCAACCGCGTTCGGATCAGCGGCAGCTGGTTCGAATATTCCCCCTCCCACACATGACCGGGGATGGTCTCGTGATGGACCAGGGTCGGAACATCGTAGCGGCGATGGAGGTCGGTCGTCCGCAGGTTGACCCACATCCGGCCCGGGATCTTTCCGTCGATCGAGCCCGACCCGCCATAGGCGCTGGGGGCGCCGGGTTCCGAACTGAGCGGCATGCGCTTCACTTCGAGATTGCCGGGGGCAAGCGTGCGGAAGGCGCGCGGCATCTGGGCCCTGATCCAGTCGACCCGCTCCTGGATGAAGGCCATGATCTCGGCCCGGCCGGGATCGCCCTCGGCAAAGCGGAAACGGGGATCCTGCGCCAGCGCTCGCATCCGCGCGCCGACGCTTTCACCTTCGAGGCCGAGGCTATCGAATATCGGCATCATTTCGGCCTGCAACTCGGCCAGCGTATCGAGGCCCAGCCGGTGAATCTCGTCCGCCGAGAGCTCGGTCGTGGTCGAACTCTTGAGCGACCATTGATACCATTCCTCGCCCCGCGGCTGGTAGGAGATTCCGGCATCGTGGGTCGCGCGTGCGCGCTGGTTCCTGAGCTCCTCGAGCTGGCGCTCGAGCGCCGGGCCGACCTGCTCGGCGACGATCGCCCTGGCGCGTTCCTCCCAGTCGCCGGACACGCCTGCTTCGCCTGCCTTGGCCATCAGGATATCGACCAGCGGCCCGCCCTCGCGCGCCTCGGCGATGGTCTGTTCCATCTGCGGGATGGCCTTGTCGAGCGCAAAGTCGGGCGGAGTAACTCCGAGCGCGCTTGCCTGCCTCAGCCGGTCGAGCTCGCCGTCGAGAATCTTGGGAAAGGCTTCGAGCCGGGCGAGATAAGCTTCGGCATCCGCGGCATTTTCGACCGGGTGGCTCGAATCGAGGAAGCTCGGGATATCGAGATAGGCCCCGGCATTCTGGATCACGATATAGGGCGCCGTGCGCCAGCTGCCGACCGGGATATCGCCATAGGGCAGCTTGAAGCCTTCAAGCGCGGTCGAATAGGCGCTTTCGACCACTTCGAAACTGGTCCTTGTCGCGGGATCGAATTCGGCGGTGTCGACTTCGCGCACGCGCTCGAGATTGGCGGCGATCATCGCTTCATAGCGGGCGATCCCTTCGGCCGAGGTGTCGCCCAGCTGCGAACGCAGGACGGCATGTTCGCCGGTATCGACTCCCAAGCCCGTCGCGCTGCCCGGCTCGAGCTCGAGCAGGTTCCAGGCAACCTTGTCGAGCAGGGCCTTGCCGTCTTCGGTCGAGATCGCCGGCGCGGCGCGGCAGCCGGGCAGGGCGATGAAGGCGACACCGGCACCTAATCCGCCCAGGAATTCCCGCCTGGTTGGTTGCAATTGAACTGAATTTTTCATCCGCGTTTTCTGTCGCGGGACCGCGAGCGAGTCAAACCGGGCAATCGACAAACGCCTTTCCCGATCCGTTCGCTGCAGCTAAGCCGGCTGCATGCTCGATCTGCTGCTTTCGCTGGTGATGCTCGGCGCCATCGTGCTGGTGATCGGTTCAATCGTCCTGTGGCGCAGGGGAGCGCCGAAGATCAGGGTTGTCCTCGCGCTGGTCCTGGCGGCGATCGCGATCGCCAATGTGCTGGTGATGACGATCCCCTATGAGAGCGGAGAAAGCCCGGTCGAGAAAGCCGAGCAGCTTGATTAGCGCTGGCGATATCGCCCGCCCCGTTCGGGGCGAGGCGGGCGACCTCCTTTTCGGCCATGGTCCACCTGCCACTAGGGCAGCTTCCAATTGACCGAATTGGAGTAGGTGCCCGCGATATTCTCACCATATTGGTTTATTGCAGGCTCGAACTTCGCCCGTTTGGTTACCCAGCGGCAAGTTGCCTCGTCGAGCGCATGGGAACCGCTCGATGCCGTGATCGTGCAATCCTGCACCTGCCCCTTTGCGCTGACACGCAACTGGAAACCTGCAACGCCCTGCTCCTCGCGGATGATCGCGCTGCGGGGATATTCGTCGTTGGTGACCCAGCGCGCGACATTGTTGATCGGCCTGGGTCCCCTGGACGTGAACAGGTTGGCCTCGAACCCGCCGACACTGTCGATCGTGCCGCCTAGCGCGAGATCGTCGGTCGCTGCGCTCGGGATCGGGTCGAACGTGATCGTCGGCCCGGTGTCTTCGAAGTACGGCTTCGGGGGAATATAGGCGTTTTCGATGGTGGGTCGGATCTGCGCATCCTCTATCTGTTTCGGCTCGGGCGGCTTGGGCAGGTCTTCGGGCTTTGTCTCGTAGGTCACCGCTGCTGTGCGGGTCTCGGGAGTGACGATGAACCCGGGTGGAGCAAATCCAAACACCATCAGATAGGCGAGCCCGGTATGGACCAGGATGACGCCGGTCGTGGCATAGATGGGGCGGGTTCCCGATCTGGCCTGGTAGGTCATGGCACCTCTCCTTCTCACGATCTGCTCAATTGCAGAGTAATGTTACAACATTACATTATTGAAGAGTGCGTGTCGAGAGGGCGCGCAACAGGGTGCGTCAGCTCCTTAAGTTATTGAAATCACAAACTTAAGTGACGTCAGGCCGGTTGGGCCTGCCGCAAATCACCTGATCGGGCAATCTGGATCGAGTCGGAAATCGAGGTAATTGTCGACCGACGCCATCAGTTCCTCGAGCTCGTTCTCGAAGAAATGGTTCGCCCGCGGGATTTCCTCGTGGTGGATCGTGATGTGCTTTTGGGTGCGCAGCTTGTCGACCAGCTTCTGCACCGCCTGCGGCTGGACCACGGTGTCGGCTGCTCCCTGGATCATGATGCCCGAGGCGGGGCAGGGCGCAAGGAAGCTGAAATCATACATATTGGCCGGCGGGGCGATCGAGATGAAGCCGCGGATCTCCGGGCGACGCATCAGGAGCTGCATGCCGATTAGCGCGCCGAAGCTGACGCCGGCGATCCACGTCACCTGTGCTTCGGGATGGATCGACTGCACCCAGTCGAGTGCGGCGGCGGCGTCGGAAAGTTCGCCAATTCCGTTGTCGAAGCTTCCCTGGCTGCGCCCGACGCCGCGGAAATTGAAGCGCAGTGTGGCGAAGCCGCGATCGACGAAGGTCTTGTAGAGCCGCTGGACGATCCGGTCGTTCATCGTCCCGCCTGCCTGGGCATGCGGGTGAAGGATCATCGCCACCGGCGCGCGCGGGCGCGGTGCCGGGGAAAAACGGCCTTCGAGGCGGCCTTCGGGACCGGGAAATATGACTGACGGCATGTGCGAACCTTGAAACTGGCGATCTGGAGGCGCGGCTGGCGCGCGGGAAGTTGCTGGCTATATAGGGTCAGTCCCCGATTTCGCAATTGTTCCGAGCGTCCAACACCTTGCCCAAGCGTATTTATCTCGACCATGCGGCGACCTCTCCGCTCCGCCCCGAGGCCAAGGCGGCGATGGAGGAGGGGTTCCGCATCTGGGCCAACCCCTCGTCCCCACACGCCGAGGGCCGCAAGGCGAGGGCGGCGCTGGAGGACGCGCGCGAACGGATCAAGGCTGCGCTCGGCTGGCAGGGCGAGCTGATCTTCACCAGCGGTGCGAGCGAGGCGCTGGCGATCGGCTTGCAGCGAGCAAAGGTCGAACGGCGGATCGTCAGCGCGGTCGAGCACGATGCGGTATTCCGCGCGGCGCCGGCTGCGGAGGCGGTGCCGATGGCAGATGGGGCGATTGATCCCGATGCGCTGGCTGCCGCGCTCGCCCGGCCCGGGCGGGCCGTTGTTGCAGTCCAGTCCATCAATCCCGAAACCGGAACGGTCCTGCTCCCGCATAATCGCGAGACCTGCGCCGACGCGGTTCGGGAATGCGGCGGGATCTTCCTTGCCGATTGCTCGCAAAGTGCCGGACGCGTGCCGCTGCCGGATGCCGACATGCTGGTCGTGTCGGCACACAAGCTTGGCGGGCCAGTGGGAGTCGGTGCACTCCTGGTGAAGGACTTCGCGATGCTGGAACCCTGCGGCGGGCATGAGCGCGGCTACCGCCCGGGTACCGAAAACCTGCCGGCTGCCCTTGGTTTTGCCGCCGCGCTTGAGGCAGGCGGAGTCGAAAACTGGCCGACATCATTTCCCGATCGCTTCGAATTCAAGGATCGCCTGGGAAGCAACGGAGAGGTTTTGGGCTTTGGTCCGCAATGCTCGCATATCCTGGCCGTGGCATCCCGGGGGATGAGCGCGAGGGCGGCCGTTATTCGACTTGACGCGATGGGCTTTGCAGTCTCGGCCGGCAGCGCCTGTTCTTCCGGATCGCTCAAGCCGAGCCGGGTGCTCGAGGCCTTCGGCGTCGATGACGATACCGCCGCGCGCACGATCCGGGTGAGCATCGGCTGGAGCACCACGCCGGAAGACCTCGACGCCTTCGCCGATGCCTGGGCCCAATTGTCATAGTCTTCCGTTCGTCCTGAGGAGGCCGAAGACAAAGGCTGAGGCCGTCTCGAAGGATCAAACTGCTTCGAGACGGGAATTCAGCCTCCGGCTTCATTCCCTCCTCAGCACGAACGGTCTAGGGAGTGCGCATGATCTATCTCGACTACCAGGCGACCACCCCGCTCGCGCCCGAGGCACGCGATGCGATGCTGCCATGGCTCGAAGGGCCGGGCGGCACCGGCTTCGGCAATCCGCATAGTGCGCACAAGCTCGGCCGCTCGGCGGCGGCGGCGGTCGAGCTGGCGCGCGACCAGGTCGCGGCGTTGTTCCCGCCCGGCGGGCTGGTGATCTTTACCGGGAGCGCGACCGAGGCGCTCAATACGGTCCTGTTCGGAACCAAGGGTGGCGTCCTCACCTTCGCGACCGAACACGCCGCGGTGCTCGATTGCGCAGAACCGATCCGCAAGGCGAAGCGCGGCTTCGATGTCCTACCCGTCACTCGCGGCGGCCAGGCCGACAGCGAGGCATTGCGCGATGCGATCGGCCCGAAGACCGGCCTTGTCGCCGCGATGCTGGTCAATAACGAAATCGGCGCAATCAATCCGGTCGAGGAGATCGCGGCGATCGCCCGCGAGAACGGCGCGCTGGTGCTGTGCGACGCGGTGCAGGCCTATGGCCGGATTGGCATCCCCGATTGCTGCGATGCGATTGCGGTTTCCGCACACAAGCTCCACGGGCCCAAGGGCATCGGCGCCTTGTGGCTACGCGATGGGGTCGCGATCGAGCCGCTGATCCATGGCGGCGGGCAGGAAAAGGGCCTGCGTTCGGGCACGCTCAGCCCGGCGCTGTGCGCGGGCTTCGGGGCGGCAGCCAGGCTGGCGGCCAAGCGCATGGAGCAGGACGCGGCGCATGTCGCAGCCCTGTGGAACCGGGCGCGCGAACTGTTTTCCGGCTGGACGCTCAATGGCGGGGCCGACGCCCGCTGGAAGGGCAATCTCAACCTTCGCAGGGACGGGCTCGATGTCGCCCGGCTGATGAGCGATTGCCGCGAGATCTGCTTTTCGGCTGGGTCGGCCTGCGCTTCGGGGTCGGGGCGGCCAAGCCATGTGCTACGCGCCATCGGCCTGTCGGACAAGCAGGCGAAGAACTCGATCAGGCTCGGCTTCGGGCGCTACACGACGATGGAACAGGTCGAAGAAGCGGCGGAAGCGATCAATCGCGCCGCCGATGCGCAAGGTTAGCCATGGTCAAGGTCACTTTCATTACCACCGATGGAGAAAAGGTAGGGGCGGAGGGCGAAGAAGGGTTCTCGCTGCTCGAATGCGGCCAGGCCGCGGGCATGCCGCTCGAAGGCACATGCGAAGGGCAGATGGCCTGCTCGACCTGCCATGTGATTGTCGACCCAGAATGGTTCGATCGCTTGCCCGAAGCGAGCGAGGAAGAGGAGGACATGCTTGACCTCGCCGCCGCGGTCGAGCGGACCAGCCGGCTCGGTTGCCAGATAGTCCTCACTCCGGAGCTTGACGGCTTGATCGTGCGCATTCCGAGCGAAAGCCGCGACGCGCAGGCGCTGTAACGTCAACCCCCAGCGAGGGCGTCAATCACTCGCGCCAGTTTCTCACGCACTTCGCCCGCCGCCAGCTTCAGCGCGGGATTGTCGATCGCCTGCATCGAGGCGACCGGGTCGATCGCCGCGACTTCCGTCATCCCGTCGCCGGCATCGCGGACCACTATATTGCAGGGCAGCATGGTGCCGACCTTGTTCTCGAGCTGGAGTGCGTGGTGGGCGAGTTTGGGATTGCAGGCCCCAAGGATCGTGTAGGCCGGAAACTCGGCGCCGATCTTCTCCTTGAGTGTCGCCTGGACGTCGATCCGCGTGAGGACACCGAAGCCTTCCTCCTTCAGTGCCTGCTCCGTTCTGGCAATTGCTTCCTCGAACGGGAGCGCGAGGCTGGTCGCAATGTAATAGGTCATCTGTCGCTTCTCCGCCGGCGAATCCAAAAATCAGCCTATTGGCCGATGGCGGGTGGGGAAAGTGCAAACTTCCCCGCTGTCCTGTGGCCCTTGCCGGTGTTAGGGCGATGCCAACATGGCCGCCACCACCGAAGAAGACCCTTTCGACGCGATTGTCGATGCTCCGTTCGATTCTGCGCTGTCCGAGCGCTATCTTGTCTATGCCCTCTCGACGATCACCGCGCGTTCGCTGCCCGACCTACGCGACGGCCTGAAGCCGGTCCACCGCCGGATCCTGTGGGGCATGCGGCAGATGCGGTTATCGCCCGACAGCGCCTTCAAGAAATGCGCCCGCATCACCGGCGACGTGATGGGCAAGTACCATCCGCACGGCAACCTTGCACTCTACGACGCGCTGGTGCGGCTCGCCCAGCCGTTCGCCATGCGTTACCCACTGGTCGAAGGGCAGGGCAATTTCGGCAATATCGACGGCGATGGCGCGGCCGCAGAACGCTATACCGAATGCCGTCTGACGCGCACCGCGATGGAGCTGATGGAAGGGCTCGACGAAGGCACGGTCACCTTCGTTCCGACCTACAACAACGAAGAGGAAGAGCCGGAAATCTTCCCCGGCCTGTTTCCCAACCTCCTCGCCAATGGCGCGACCGGGATCGCGGTCGGCATGGCGACCAGCATCCCGAGCCACAATGTCGCCGAAGTGGTCGAGGCGACGCTCGAACTGATCGACAATCCGCATGTCGAGCATGCACGACTGATGGAACTGTTTCATGGTCCGGATTTTGCGACCGGCGGGGTGATCGTCGACAGTCCCGAGGCGATTTCGCTCGCCTATGAGAGCGGGCGCGGTTCGTTCAGGGTGCGCGGGCGGTTCCATGCGGCGGAAGCCAAGGAGCCGTCAGATCGCGAAGCGGGAATCGAGCGGCTCGGCGGCGGACAATACCAACTGGTAATCTCCGAAATTCCCTACATGGTCGCCAAGGGCAAGCTGATCGAACAGATTGCTCAGCTGATCGCCGACCGCAAGCTGCCGATCCTGGAAGATGTGCGCGATGAATCGGACGAGCGGATCCGCATCGTGCTGGTGCCCAAGAGCCGCAATGTCGATCCCGAATTGCTCAAGGAATCGCTCTACAAGCTGACCGACCTCGAAACCCGTTTCGGGCTCAACCTCAACGTGCTCGACGCTACCCGCACCCCGATGGTGATGGGGCTGAAGGAACTGCTCGGCCACTGGGTCGCTAGTCAGATCGATATCCTCCAGCGCCGCACCCAGCACCGGCTCGACCGGATTGCCGCCCGGCTCGAACTGGTCGAAGGTTTCATCATCGCCTTCCTCAATCTCGACCGGGTGATCGAGATCATTCGTACCGAGGACGATCCCAAGCCGGTCATGATGGCCGAATTCGGCCTTACAGACCGCCAGGTCGAAGCGATCCTCAACATGCGGCTGCGGAGCCTGCGCAAGCTCGAGGAAATGCAGCTGCGCCAGGAGAAAGACGAACTCATTGCCGAACAGGAGGAGCTCGAAAAGCTGCTCGGCTCGCCGGCCCGCCAGCGCACCAGGCTCAAGCGCGACTTGAAGGCACTGCAGCAGGAATACGGACCCGACACCTTGCTTGGCGCGCGCCGCACCTTGATTGCCGAGGCCGCCCCAGTGGTCGAATTCAGCATGGATGCGATGATCGAGAAAGAGCCGGTCACCGTGATCCTTTCGGCTAAAGGCTGGATCAGGGCGGCCAAGGGGCATCTCCCGCTCGGCGCAGATGGTCTCGGGGACTGGAAATACAAGGAAGGCGACGGTCCGGGTTTCGCGCTCCACTGCCAGACCACCGACAAGCTGATCTTCGCGGCGGACGACGGACGCTGCTACACGCTGGGCGCGGACAGGCTGCCTGGCGCGCGCGGGTTCGGCGAGCCGGTGCGCACCGTGCTCGATATCGAGGCCGAGACCATCGTCGGGCTGCTCGTGTACAGACCTGGTGGCAGGATCCTGGTCGCATCGAGCCTGGGTAAGGGCTTTGCCGTGCCGATGGACGAGATTCTCGCGGAGACCCGCAAGGGCAAGCAGGTTGTCAATCTGAAGGCGGGGATGAAGCTGGTCGTTGCGCGCGAGATCGCCGCCGATGACGACCACGTTGCGGTGGTCGGCGACAACCGCAAGTTGGTGGTGTTCGCGCTCGACGAACTGCCCGAAATGGCGCGCGGGCAGGGCGTGACCCTCCAGCGCTATCGCGACGGCGGGCTGTCCGATGCAACCACCTTCCGGATGGAGGACGGGCTCAGCTGGGCGATGGGGGGCGAGACCGGGCGGACGCGGACCGAGACCGAGATCGGCATGTGGAAGGTCGCGCGCGGCGCCGCCGGGCGCCTGCCGCCGCAGGGCTTTCCCCGCGACAACAAGTTCTGATTGCCGGTTTTGGCAAGGAAAGGGCCGGAAGCGGCATCCCGCCCCCGGCCCCTGATCCGTCCGATCTGTATCGGGCTCAGCCGCCGCCGAGGGCTGCCTCGAGCTGGGCGGCGGTGAAACGGCCGAGGAGGCCGCTGTCGTCGGTCGCGAGCTGCTCGCGCGGCAGCTGGATCGATCCTTCGTCATCTTCCAGCGCAAGGATGATCGAACCGTCCTGGTTGACGGTCTGGACCGTGCCAACCACCACGCCGTCGAGCGAACGCAACTCGGCCCCGGCGGTCAGGGCCGCCGTCAGCTTGGCGTCCTGTTCCGCCTCGTAGGCGTCCATCTTGGCGTCGAGATTGGCCTTGGTATCGTTGATCGTCGCGCCATCGCCCGTGTCGTAGAAAGCGGTGGGCGGCAGCGGGATCTGGTTGTTGCCGGTGTCGAGCACCACGGCACCTTCCATGACCTGGGCGATGGTGCCGACCTGGGTCCCGTCGTTACCCATTATGACAGTGCCAACGCTCAACTCTGCCTGCGGTGGCGCGTCCTGTGCGGCAGCTGGAACGGCGGATATTGCCAGCAGCGAGGCTGCGATCAATTTGCTGAATTTCATCGATTTACTCCGTCAAGACTTCAATTATTCCAGTGCCCGCAAATGGGCCAGACCCTGCGCGATGGGAATTGCGCAAGAACGGGATGCGAGCGCGCGATCGGCACAAATGCGCCAGTTCACACAAACCGATCCACTAATGCGCCGAAGAAACCGGCGCGGGTGAGACGCATTGTCTCGGGGATGCGCGGATCGCGTCTTCCATCATTGAAAGACAGTTTGCTCGCGATGTCGGGCCGTTCCCTTCCATCAAATGGCACTGAATGCAACCCGTCAATACCCAGGACCTTGCCGGTGAAGCCTCGGTTAATCCGATGTTGGCCACGAGTCAGCGAGGAATTGTTCGAGGATTTCGAGGACCCGCCCCCGTGGCGGGAAGCCTTCCTCCAGCCACCGGGTTTCGACCTCGCGCAGGATGCGGGCGACCGCTGGTCCCTCGCTTATGCCGCGTTCGACGATCTCGCCGCCCTTGAGCGGCAGGGTCGGGACATCCCAGCCTTGCAGCGCGTCAATCGATTTTCCTTCGATCAGCAAGCGGTCGATCGCGCTCACCTTCCCTTCGCGATAGGCTAGGGCAAGCGGGTTGTTACTGTCGGCCGCATGGCGCCCCGCTGCGGTAGCCAAACGAACCCGCTGGCTCTTCGAAAGCCTCAGACGCGCCGCCACTTCGAGCGCGACCGGCGGCGAGGGCGGGAGCAAGGCTGCCAGCCGCCGGATCGGATCGGGCGGCGTTGCGGATGATTGCTCGGAAGCGATCAGGCGCGACAACGCGGCAAGGTGGCCGCGCGTGGTTTCGGGAAGCACGGCATGGAGCACGCCGCGCTCATGCATCCGGGCGATCGTCTCCAGTGGTTCCGGCAAGGCAAGCAGGTTGAGCAGTTCGGCAGCGACCCGTTCGCGGCTTAGACCCTTGAGGGTGGGCGCAAGCTCGGCGCAGGCTTCTTCCGCCTCGCCATCGAGCATCGCCCCGAAACGGGCCTGGAAGCGATAATAGCGCAGGATTCGCAGGTGATCCTCGCGGATCCGATCGCGCGCATCGCCGATGAACCGCACCAGCCGCCGGTCGAGATCGCCGATCCCGCCGAAATAGTCGAAGATTTCGAGCGTCGAGGGATCGACATACAGGGCGTTGATGGTGAAATCGCGCCGGGCGGCATCTTCCTGCCAGTCGGTGGCGTATTTCACCGTCGCGCGCCGGCCATCGGTGCTGACGTCGCGGCGCAGGGTGGTGATTTCGACGGGGCCTTCGGGCAGGACTGCCGTCACGGTGCCGTGGTCGATCCCGGTCGGCACCGATCTGATACCGGCCATGGTCAGGCGGCGGATGACTTCGAGCGGTTCGAGCGGAGTGGCGCAATCGATGTCTTTCACCGGTTGGCCCAGCAAGGTGTCGCGCACGGCGCCGCCCACCCAGCGGGCATTGTCCTTTCCCAGGGCGGCAACCAGTCCGGCAAGGTCGGCGCGCTTCGTCCAGGGCGCGGGAGGAAGGGTATCAACCATCGACGAGGCCTTCCCAGGCGAGCCGGTGCGACAGGTTTTCGATGATTGCCGCGGTCACGCCCCAGATCCTGTGACCTTCCCAGACGATTTCCGTATAGGACCGTAACCTACCGCGATACATGGTTTTTTTGTACTCGCGATTGGCCGGATCGAGGATGTAGCGCAGCGGCGCTTCGAACCAGCCCGAGACCTCCCGTGGATTGGGTATCACCTCGATATCGGGCGGCAATAGCCCGAGCACCGGCGTGATCTCGAAACCGGTTCCGGTGATGAACCGATCAGAAGAACCAATAATATTTATATATGAAGGAGTTATTCCTAATTCCTCATGCGTCTCACGAAGCGCGGCGGCGATCGCATCCTCACCCGGATCGATCTTGCCCCCGGGGAAGGCCACCTGGCCGGCATGCTCGCGCATTTCGAGCGGACGATGCGTCAGCAACACGCCCGGTTCGGGGCGGTCGGTCACCCCGATCATGACGGCGGCCGGCCTGATTTCGCCCGGCGGGGCGAAGGCGGCATCGGTCCTGAGCCGCGGCAGCTCGCTGCCGTGCCCTTCGTCGAAAATCCGCGTCAGCCGATCGAGCAGGCTTGCCATGGCGCTGCCCTGCCAGAACTCCCCTAATTCGCCAAGGGGTCGCGCCAAGGGCCGAGCATGCCGTGCCTGGGGAGAATGGCGGGATTGTCGCAGCGCACGAGGAGACGCTCTTTTTCGTAGGGTCCCGGCAGGTTCCACCCGGCCGTCGGACCGGCGTGGAAACCGAAGAACCGCCCGTAATAGTCCGCGTCGCCGATCAGCACCTGTGGCAAGGGCGCGCGCCCCTGTTTCGCCAGTTCGTCGAGCGCGGCGATCATGGCGAGCATCAAGGCCTTGCCGAAGCCTTCCCCCTGGCGTTCGGGAATGACCGCGACCGGGCCGACCATCAGCATCGGATGCTGGCGGCCTTCGTCATCGGTCAGTCCGATCGGCCAGGCCTGGATCGTGCCCACCAGCAGATCGCAATCGTCGAGCGCGGCAAAGGACAGGGCGGGGAGCCAATCCATGCCGTCGCGCACCTTGTAGGCCGTGCGTTCATGGCGATCCGCTCCGAAGGCGCGATCGAGCACTTGCTCGATCAGCTCGGGCTCGACCTGGGCGAGCGGAATCAAGGTGGCGGCAGCGTCTTCCATGGGCCGCGCGCCGATAGTGGCATGCGCGGCACCGTGCAATCGAAAGCTGGCCCCGGTCAGTTTGCCGGAGTGAGCTTCATCAAGCGCCCATCGGCACCGTCGGCGAGTACCCAGATCGCTCCATCGGGTCCCTGCTCGATCTCGCGGAGGCGCGTGCCCATCGGATAACGCGCCTCCTCGGTGGCCTTTTCGCCGTCGAACGATACCCGAACCACGGCCCGGACATCGCCCATGGCCGCGATCAGAGCTTCGCCGCGCCATTCGGGGAACAGCGATCCGGAATAGAATATGAAGTCACCTGGTGCGATCACCGGGTTCCAGCTGATCGCCGGTGCCTGCAAGTCCGGCCTTGTAGCGTGACGGGGGATAGGATCGCCACTATACTCGTCGCCATCCGATACCAGCGGCCAGCCATAATTCTTTCCCGGTTCGACCAGGTTGATCTCGTCGCCGCCGCGCGGGCCATGCTCGAGATCCCACAACTGGCCATTGCTGTCGAAGGCCAGCCCCAGCAGGTTGCGATGGCCGTAGGACCAGACCTGGTCGGCAACGCCGCCCTGGCCCGCAAACGGGTTGCCGGGGGCGGGCGAGCCATCGGGCAGCAACCGGACTACGCTGCCCAGGTTGTTGGTGACATCCTGCGCTGGGTCCTCCTGCATGCGATCTCCGCTGGTCAGGAAGAGATATTCGCCATCGGGCGAGAAGGCGATCCGGCCCGAGAAATGGCCAAAACTCGCGATCGCCGGTTCCTGCCGCCAGATGACTTGAAGTCCTTCGACCGCGCAGCCGCCTTCGCAGGCCATTCTCCCGCGGCCCAGGACCAGCCTGCGGCTGTTGCCTTCATCGGCTTGCGCCCAGGTGAGGTAGACGGTCCGGCTGGTCGCGTAATCGGGCGCGAACACGATGTCGCCAAGGCCGCCTTGTCCGCCCGCGGCAACTTGCGGCGCTCCACCGACCTCGCTGACCTCGCCCGTTTGGGTCACCATCATCAACCCGCCGCCCTTTTCGGTGACGAAGATATTTCCGGTGCCGGGCTCGAACGCCATGGCCCAGGGCTGGTCGAATTTGGCAACCTCTTCGATTTCGAACGGCCCGGTGGAATTGGCCGAATTGCCCGAACTATCCCCCGTTTGAGCAGCCCCGCAGCTTGCGACCGAGATCGCGGTCGGGGCAATAATGGCGGCAAGGCGAAAACTGATGGTCATGGTGTCGGCGGTTCCTCATTCCCAATTCTGTTGCAGCCTCGGGCGCGAACACCTGATCGCCGGAGTCGACGAAGCCGGTCGCGGCCCGCTGGCAGGCCCGGTAGTGGCCGCCGCAGTGGTTTTGTGCAAGCCTTGTCCTCAGGGGCTAGACGATTCCAAGAAGCTGCCGGCAAACCGGCGGGCGCAGCTTGACCGGCAGATCCGCGCCACCTGCGCCTATGGAATCGGTATCGTCGACGTGCAGGTAATCGACCGGATCAACATCCTGCAAGCGACCATGCTGGCTATGAGCGAAGCGATGGCCCGCCTGTGCGATGCTCTCGGCGAGCAGCCGGCCGAGATCCTCGTCGACGGCAACATGACTCCGGCAGGCCGTTGCTCGAATTGGCGCTGGCCGGCGCAGGCGATTGTCGGCGGCGACGGGATCGAACCGTGCATCTCAGCGGCCTCGATTGTCGCCAAGGAATATCGCGACCGGCTGATGATCGAAGCCGCCAAGGAGCACCCCGTGTTCGGCTGGGAGCGCAACAAGGGGTATGGCTCGCCCGAGCACATCGAGGCGCTGCGGCTCCACGGACCGACCCCGCTGCACCGCAAGAGCTTTGCCCCGGTGGCGCAGATGGAGCTGTTCTAGGCGGCAACCGGGGTCGAGGAAGTCCGGGCGCCGTCCGAAGTCATCCCGCGAACGCCTTGGCCTTGAGCTGGTCGATATAGGCGCGAGCGAACATTTCCATTGTTTCCGGGTCGGGCGGCAATCCGCCCTGTTCATCCGCAGCCTCTCCCAACTCGTCCCGGCTATTGACCCGCGGGAACGGCTCCGGCGGGACCGGAACGTCGAGGAATTCGCATAACGGCCCCCAGCCTTGCTTCGGATGGAAGACCAGCAATCTTTCCGCCGGGATGGTGTCGATTACTTCCTGGTTCCGCTTCTCGAACCACTCGGTCATGAAGGCGCGGTCGGTCATCCGGTCGCCGAACGGCGCATAGACGGTGCCTTGCATCATCTTTTCCTGCGGCGTCCCGCGAAGCGATCCTTGCATCCGCTCGGAAAAGATCGTTTCGCTGACCGAATCGAACCAGCTGTTGGCATCGCGCACGGTCAGCAGCACCTTTGCTTCGGGGTAATAGTCCGCCAGTTCGCGCCAATAGGTGCAAGCAGGGTAATCGGTGGTCGACTGGAAACCGTCGAAAACCGTGTCCCAATCGGGCTTGCCCTCGGCCACATCGAGCCACAGCGGGACATTGCGCCGCGCCGCCGCGAATACTTCCGACATATGGTAGCACGGACCGAATCCAATGTGCTCCAGCGCGAACTTCATCGTGAATGTCGCCGTGCGGCCAAGCCCGGCGCCGATTACCTTCAATGCCATGCAATTCCCTCTCTATGGCGATGCGAGTCTTTCAGGCCACACCACAAGATATCGAGTCCCGCAATCGCAATCGGGGGCCAGATGCAGTGGAGGACTCGTTTCGTTCCGCGCCGCGTCAATCATGGTTAGCGGCCCGTTAACCATGTTGTGCGAGGAATAATGGGTTGACGCGGGACTCCTGCGGACTCACCCTGTGGATAAGTAGGGGGAATTGGTGTGAACGTTCTGGTCGAAAAGCCGCTCCGCGCGGGCCAAAGTAGCGCTGCCATCCGGCAGGATCTGCCGCTCGGCCAGATCCTTGCCGGCGATTGCGTGGAAGCGATGCGGGGCCTGCCCGACAATTCGGTCGACCTGGTCTTCGCGGACCCTCCCTACAATCTCCAGCTTGGCGGAGACCTGAACCGGCCCGATGGGAGCCATGTCGATGCGGTGACCGACGATTGGGACCGGTTCGACAGTTTCACGGTCTATGACAATTTCACCCGCGACTGGCTCACCGAAGCCCGGCGGGTGCTCAAGCCCGACGGGTCGCTATGGGTGATCGGCTCCTATCACAACATCTTCCGGGTCGGCGCGTTAATGCAGGATCTCGGCTTCTGGATCCTCAACGACATCGTCTGGCGCAAGTCGAACCCGATGCCCAATTTCCGCGGCACCCGTTTCACCAACGCGCATGAGACGCTGATCTGGGCGAGCCAGGGCGAGAAGGCCAGATACCATTTCAACTATCGCGCGATGAAGACGCTCAACGACGAGCTCCAGATGCGTTCGGACTGGGTGCTGCCGATTTGCAGCGGCCAGGAGCGGCTCAAGCGCGGCGGCCACAAGGTCCACCCGACGCAGAAGCCCGAAGCGCTGCTGTACCGGGTGATGCTCGCGACGACCGAGAAGGGCGATGTCGTGCTCGATCCCTTCTTCGGCACCGGCACCACCGGCGCGGTCGCCAAGCGGCTCGGCCGCGAATGGATCGGCTGCGAGCGCGAGAGCGCTTATCGCGAGGCGGCGCTCGAGCGGATCGAGATGGCGCTGCCGCTCGACGAAAGCGCGCTCCAGACCATGCAGAGCCGAAAGGGCCAGCCCCGGGTCGCCTTCGGATCGCTGGTCGAGGCGGGAATGATCGCTCCCGGCACCGAAATTTTCGACCGGAAGCGCCGCTGGACCGCCAAGGTCCGGGCCGACGGTTCGGTCATTTCCGGCAAGGAGGAAGGCTCGATCCACCATGTCGGCAAGGTTCTCCAGAGCGCGCCGAGCTGCAACGGCTGGACTTTCTGGCACCTGGAGCAGGACGGCGACATCAGGCCGCTCGATGCCTTGCGCCAGCAATATCACCTCGCCATTGAGGACTGATGGCCAAACTCTACATCCGCCCCACCGGCCTCGTTTCCAATCCGCAAGGTGTCGATGGCGACGCGATCCGGCTGGCTGGCGGGCTGGTCTATGCGCACGGTTTCGCCCTGGTTGTCGCGGAAGGCGGCAAGGTCGTCTCGAACGACCGGGTGAGCGCGCGCGGAATGGATCGCGCGCTGGGGCAATTGCCCGACGGCCTCGAAGCCACCGGCCGCGAGCAGTGGGCCAATCTCCAGAAGCAGCATTTACCGCTCCAATGCGGCGAGCGCACCATCCGGTTCGACCAGCCGCAGGTGATGGGCATCCTCAATGTCACGCCCGATTCCTTTTCCGACGGCGGTCAATTCCTCGACGATCCGCAGGTCGCCGCCGACCATGCCGCCGCGATGCTCGAAGGCGGGGCGGCGATCATCGACATCGGCGGCGAGAGCACGCGTCCGGGCGCTGCCGCGGTCTGGGAAGGCGACGAGCTCAAGCGCGTGATCCCGGCGATCGAGGCGGTTGCCCTGATGGGGGCTGCGATCAGTGTCGACACCAGGCGCCCGGCGGTGATGGAGGCCGCGATCGAATCCGGCGCGCACATTATCAACGATGTTTCGGCCCTGCGGCACGATCCGCGCAGCATCGAACTGGCGGCCAATGCAAATATGCCGGTGATCCTCATGCATGCGCCGGGGGATGGCGACGACCTCCATGCCGACGGCAATTACGGCAATGTGGTGTTCGAGGTGTTCGACTGGCTCGCCGCCGCACGCGACCGGGCAATCGACGCGGGGATCGACCGCGACCATATCCTGCTCGATCCGGGGATCGGCTTCGGCAAGTCGCTGCAGGACAACCTCGCGCTGATGAACGCATTGCCGCTGTTCCATGCGCTGGGCCAGCCCTTGCTCCTCGGCGCCAGCCGCAAGCGCATGATCGGCGCACTTTCGAACGAGGCGCCGGCCCACCAGAGGCTGGGCGGATCGCTCGCACTGGCCCTCAGGGGAATGGATGCCGGGGTCCAGGTGCTGCGGGTGCATGAGGTTCCGGAGACTGTCCAGGCGAGGAATGTCTGGCGGGGATTGCGCGATTCGGCGCTTACGGACTTTTCCGATCTTCCAACCGCCTGAAATTTTTACGGGTTTCTACCTGATCTTAACAGGCTGCGATCACTGCGGCGGCATTAACCATCCCTTCGTGCACTGGCCGGGCAGGGGCTGTCCGGCGAATTGCGAAGCAATCTGGTTAATGCGCGGCCTCCCGCAAATGCTTGCAATCGCGTAAACTATCCTTGGCACACAATTGTTATGGCGCCGGATGGCCTAACTCCCGCAAATCGATGCAAAGGGGGCCAAAGCCTTGAGGAACTTCCTTGCAAGACTGAGGCGCGACAAGCGTGGGAATACCCTGTTGCTGGGCGCAACGGGGATTGCCGCGCTTGTGGGCGGCGCCGGGCTGGGTGTCGACACCGTGCAATGGTATCTGTGGCAGCGCCAGTTGCAGCAGGCCGTGGATTCGAGCGCGCTGGCTGGCGCACTCAATCTCTACCAGGGCGAAGATTATTCGACCGCTGCCACCAGCGAGCTCAACCGCAACGCTAACACCACCGTGACAATCGAGCGGCTGGCCAATCCGCCGGCCGTCGGCGCCTATGCCGGAAGCAATTCGGCGGTCGAGGTGGTTGCGACCACCAGCAGGCAATTGCCGTTCTCCAGCCTGTTCCTCACCGTCGCGCCGACCATTCGCGCACGCGCAGTAGCAACCAGCATCGAAGGCGACGAGCATTGCGTGATCTCGCTCGCGCCGGCCGGGGTCGGGGTCCAGACGGTCGGTAACCCCAATGTCGTGCTGGGTTGCGGAGTCGCGGCCAATTCGTGGAGCGAACAGGGGATTTATCTCGACGGTACCGCCTGGCTCGAAGCCAATCCGCTCAGTTCGGTCGGCGGGATCCACCAGGGCGGCAACAATACGCCTGCTGGCACGGCACTGCTGACCTATGCCCAACCGCTCAACGACCCGATCGCGGATCGCGGGCTGAGCGTGCCATCCACGCCTGCGGCCTGCACCTATAACAATTACAGCGTGAGCCCGAGCTCTACGGTTACGCTCAATCCGGGCCGCTATTGCGGGGGGCTGAGGATTCGCGGCACCGCGACGCTCAATCCCGGCGTCTACATCATCGACGGCGGGAACCTGGTGATCAATGCCCAGGCGACGGTGATTGGTCATGGCGTGACCTTCGTACTCACGGGCAACTCGCCCAGCACCGTTGCCTCCGTCAGCATTGCCGGCGGCGCCGATCTCGACCTGCGCGCTCCGACCCAGGCCGAAGACGCCACCTGGTACGACATGCTGATCTATCAGGATCCGACCGCGAACAACCAGAACAATACCCTGGCTGGCGGATCGGGGACGCAGTTCAACGGGATCGTCTACATGCCCAATGGCGACGTCAATTTCACGGGCAATTCCAACGGCACGGCCGACTGCCTGCTGATTGTCTCCTATCGCGTCAGCTTCACCGGCGATGCCAATATCGGGAACAATTGCCCGAGCACGATCGACGATCTCGACCTCAGGGACCGCCGCATCAGGGTGGTGGAATAGCGATCATGCGCATGTTCCCGCTCAAGACCTTGCTTCGTCGCCTTGCTTCGGAGGAGCGCGGCACCGGCATCATGGAGCTTGGCATCGCCTTGCCGGTGCTACTCCTGTTGCTGCTCGGTACGGTCGATGCCTCGCGCATGGCGGCGGCCAAGATCGACCTGGAACAGGCGGCCCAGCGCACGACCGACTATGCGCTGGCGGTCCGGCCCAACGGCAACGACGGCACTTACCTCCAGGCCGAGGCAGCCAGCGCGGCCGGTGTGCCGACCAGCCAAGTGACGGTCGATATCTATCTCGAATGCGATGGAGTGCGGGTCGATTTCGCGCTCACCTGTGTCGCGGGCGAGGTGCGGGCGCGCTACGTTTCGGTAGAAATCGACGATAATGTCGAAACGATGTTCGACTGGGCGGCCCTGTCCGCCGTGATCGGATCGACGGCCCTGCCATCGAGCATCAGGGTCCAGGGCGATAGTATCGTGAGGATCCAGTGATGCTGAAAAGGCTTTGGCAGGACCAGGCAGCCAATTCGACGGTCGAGTTCGTCATCGCCGCGCCGGTGCTGGTGTCGTTCATGGTCGGGATTTTGCAGATCGGCCAGGTGATGCACGCCAATGGCGCGATGCGCAATGCCATCGGCGACGGCATCCGCTACGCCAAGGTCTATCCCGACGCGACGGAGACGCAGGTCCTCAACGAAACGCGGGCCGGAATGGCGGGCGTCAATGTCGACGGAATCACCGAGCTGCAATTCGTGCGCGGCACGGCCAACGGAGCGGCCTTCGGCCGGATCACGATGCAATACGAGCTCCAGCCGATGATTCCGTTCGCGCCGATGCCGCCGATCGTGATCGAGGAAGAGCGGACCGCCTACCTGCCGAGCTAGAGCGCGCTTCCGCCGTCGCTCGACAACACCACGCCGGTGATATTGGCGGCTGCATCCGACAGCAGGAAGCCGATCGCCCCGGCAATCTCATCCGCACTGGCAAAGCGACCTGAGGGCACGCTGTCCTTCGCCATCGATTCCATCGCTGCTTCGCGCGAGCCGAGCGCCGTAACCACATCGCCGAACCATTCCTGCTTGTCCCAGATCGGGGTGTCGACCCCGCCGGGCGCGACTGCATTGACGCGAATCCCGGCACTGGCGCTTTCGAGCGCGGCGATCCTTGCGAGATGCGCGATGCCGGCCTTGCTTGTCGCGTAGGCGCTGGTGCCGGCCATCGGCTTCAGTGCCGTGACCGAGGACAGCATCACGATGCTGCCGCCGCATCCGCCCCTGGCGATCAGGCGCAAGGCAGTGGCGAGGGTGAGGAACGCGCCATCGAGGTTGACCGACATGATCTTGCGCCATTGTTCGAACTGCTGCTCGACCAAGGGGCCGCCCCCGGCAATCCCGGCATTGATCACCGCATGGTCGAGCCGGTCGATGCCGCCTTCGAGCTCGCGCCAGAAGTCCGGATCGGCGACATCGCCCGCGATCCGCTCTGCCGCGCACGAAAGGTCGAGGCCGGCCAAGCCGGCGCGGTCGAGATCGACCAGATAGAGTTGTTCGATGCCCTGCGCGTCGAGCCAGCGCGCGCAGGCCGCGCCGATGCCCGATGCCGCACCGGTGACGAGCGCGGTCTTGCCTTCAAATCCCTGCATGATGTGTCCTTTGGAAATTCGTGATCATCCGGACAGGTGACTGCCTGTCCCTGCAAAAGCTTGCCGCGCTCAGCGCCTACCCTTGATCATCGGACTTCTCCCGTGGACGGGTTGGATGTAGTCCGGCTCGCGGAACAGCGCAAGGAGTGCAGCATGGCGGTCGAAGGTGAAGGGGAACTCGCAGCAATCGAGCGGAGCAGGCTGAAGGCATTCGTCGAGGGCGATTGGGACACGGTCGACTTGCTGCACGCGGATGATTTCCAGTTGATCAATCCGTTCGGCGTGCCGCATTCGAAGGAGGATTATCTCGGGCCGATGCGGCGCGGCGAGTTTCGCTATTTGCACTGGGATCCCGACGGCCCGATTCTTGAATCCCGCAATGGCGATTGCGGTGCGGTGCGCTATCGCGCGCGGTTGTCGGTACGGCTGGGCGACCATGTCCTGCCTGAAGCCAGCTATTACCACACCGACTATTACGAGAAGCGCGACGGGCGCTGGCAGGTGGTGTTCTCGCAAGCGACCGAGGTCCGGCCGATGCAGGTCTAGGCCGCGTCGCCGATCCCGAGATCGTTGAGCTTGCGGTAAAGCGTAGAGCGGCCGATCCCGAGCCGGCGGGCGACTTCGGTCATGCGCCCGCGGTAATGGCCGATGGCGAGCCGGATCACGTCGGCTTCAATGTCTTCGAGCGGCCGCAGGTTCCCGTCTTCGGTATAAAGCTCGATCCCGACGCCTTCGTGGCTCAGTGTCTCGACCGCGTTTTCCAGTTCGCCGATCAATTCGAGCAGCTGCGGAAAGTCTTCCGCGGTCAAGGCATCGCCATCGCAGAACACCGCCGCGCGGAACAGCACCGCCTGGAGCTGTCGGACATTGCCGGGCCAGTCATAGGCGGAAAGCAGCTTGAGTGCCCCGTCGGTGATTCCCAGCGAACGCAGCCCCGGCTGATCGGCAATCTTGCCGAGGAAATATCGCGTCAGCCCGGCGATATCGCTGCCGCGTTCGCGCAGCGGCGGCAGGACGATCCGCGTGACGGAAAGGGCGTCGTGCAATTCCTTGCTGAACGCGCCCGCCTCGACCAGGTCATTGAGCGGGTAGTTGCTGGCGGCGATCAGCCTGAGATCGATCCGGAAAGAATGCTGCGCGCCGACCGGGCGTACCATGCCATTGGCAATTGCTTCGACCAGCCGGTCCTGCAGCGGGTCGGGCAGGCGGTCGATTTCGTCGAGCACCAGCGTCCCGGTGTCGCAATGCTGCATCGCGCCGATCTGGCGGTCGAAAGCCCCGGCGAAGGCGCCTTTCTCATGTCCGAACAGGAGGGATTCGAGCGAAGCAGCCGGAACCCCCCCGACATTGATGATCCGGAAGGGCGCCTTGGCGCGTGGAGAGGCCGAATGGATCGCGCGCACCAGCATTTCCTTGCCAGTGCCGCTTTCGCCTTCGATCAGCAGGTAGCCATGGCCGCGCGCGGCCTTGGCCGCCTTGGCCAATGCAGTGCGGAACGCAGGCGAAGTCCCGACCATCGAATCGAAATCGAGCTTGTCGGGGATCTTCTCGGCGAGCGGCTGGAGTTCGTCATGCGGGGTCTCGCGCCTGGTCGCGCTCCTGAGCGCGTGCATCAGCCGGTCGGGCGCGACCGGCTTGACGAGGTAGTCGGTCGCTCCGGCGCGCATCGCTTCGACCGCAAGCAGCGGGCTGGCGCTGGTGGTGAGCATCAGCACCGGCAGCGATGGCCGGCGGCTCTTGAGCTCGGCGATGAGATTGCAGGCATCGTCGCCCGGAACCCATTGATCGAGGATGATCGCATCGAGCTTCATCCCTTCGCGGGTGCCGAGCGTGGCGATCGCGGTCTCGCTGTCATTGACGACCAGGGTGCGCCAGCCTTCGCGCGAGGCGAGCGCGGTGATCAGCCGGCTTTGCGCCGGCTCATCGTCGATCAGCATCAGGAGGCGCTGTTCCGGCTCGGCCATGATCCCCGAATGTCCCTTATTGGTACGTGGGGGATATTTAGCGGGTGCGGGTAAAGAGCTGATTAAGGCTGTTTGCGCCCTACCGGCGCTGCGCTGCAGCAAATCGGGGCTCTTGAGCCGGTCTCAAAGGATCGCTAGACCTTGGGCAAATTCAGCACTCAAGATTCTCCGGGGAACTCATCCATGGCATCTGGAAACGACATGCAGGCGCATGAAAAGACCTATTCGGCATTCATGACCTTGCTCAAATGGACAATGCCCATAATCGCGATCGTCACGATCTTCGTCATCGTCCAGATCTCCAACTGATCTGCGACTAAAGGGGGAAGAGGCCATGCGGATCGCGGTTTTGAAAGAGCGAGCTGCTGGCGAAACGCGGGTTTCGGCGACGCCCGAAACCGTCAGGAAATTCGGCGCCCTGGGCGCGACGCTGGCGGTCGAGGAGGGCGCGGGTGCAAGCGCGTCCGTCTCCGATGCGGCCTATCGCGAGGCCGGCGCCGAGGTCGGCCCGCTCGCGGCGATCATCAAGGATGCCGATATCGTGTTCGGGGTCCAGGGCCCCGATCCGGCGCTGCTGGCGGGCGCGAAGCCGGGAGCGTGGCTCGTGGCGATCCTCGATCCGTTCGGACAGCGGTCGCGGGTCGATGCCTATGCCGCCGCCGGGATCGAAGCGCTGGCGATGGAATTCATGCCGCGCATCACCCGCGCGCAATCGATGGACGTGCTCTCGAGCCAGTCGAACCTCGCCGGCTACAAGGCGGTGATCGCGGCGGCCGACGCATACGGCCGCGCCTTCCCGATGATGATGACCGCGGCCGGCACCGTGACGGCGGCGCGCTGCTTCGTGATGGGGGTCGGCGTGGCGGGCCTGCAGGCGATTGCCACGGCCAGGCGGCTCGGCGCGCAGGTCTCGGCGACCGACGTCCGGCCCGAAACCGCCGAGCAGATCACCAGCCTCGGCGCCAAGCCGATCTTCGACGAGGAGCTCTCGGCCGCGGGCGAGGGCGGCTACGCAGCCGAGCTGACCGACGCGCAGAAGGCCAAACAGGCCGAGCTGGTTTCGAGCCATATCGCCAGGCAGGATATCGTCATCACCACCGCGCTGATCCCCGGTCGCGCTGCGCCGCGCCTGGTCTCCGACGCGCAGATCGCGACGATGAAGCCCGGCAGCGTCATATTCGACCTGGCGGTGGCGCAGGGCGGCAATGTCGAAGGCTCGGTGCCCGACCAGGTGGTCGAACGGCATGGGGTGAAGATCATGGGCTTTTCGAACACCGCCGCGCATCTCGCGGCGGATGCCTCGGCGCTCTATGCGCGCAATCTCTACAATTTCCTCTCGGCTTTCTGGGACGCGGAAAAGAAAGCGCCGGTGCTCGACGAGGAGATCGGCAATGCCGTGCGGCTGACCCAGGGCGGCAAGGTCGTCAACGAGAGGCTGCAGTGAGGGCGGGGCTAATCCAGATCCTCCCCCATCGGGGGAGGGGGACCGCCGCCGCGAAGCGGCGGTGGTGGAGGGGGCGCCGCTGATGCGCGATCACACGCCGGAATCACTGCGCAATGCCAAAAAGCTGCGCAAGGAAATGTCGCTTCCCGAAGTGCTGCTGTGGCGCTTGCTGCGCGGCAAGCCGCAAGGAATGAAGTTCCGAAAGCAACACCCCTACGGCAACTGCGTGTTCGACTTCTACTGCGACAGCGTCAAGTCGGTGATCGAAGTCGACGGCATCGCCCACGACATGGGCAACCGTCCCGCCCGCGATGCAAGGCGCAACGCGGCATTGCATGCGGCCGGTTTTCGGGTTCTGCGCATCCCCGCGACCGATGTTCTGCGCGATCCCGAAGAAACCGCGGAAGCGATCCTCGCGGCCTGCAAGGCCATGCCCCCTCCGTCAGCCGCTGACGCGGCTGCCACCTCCCCCGATGGGGGAGGATCGTAGGAGCATCTTATGGACTTCATAACCATCCTCTCGATCTTCGTGCTGGCCTGTTTCGTGGGCTATTACGTGGTCTGGTCGGTCACGCCCGCGCTGCACACGCCGCTGATGGCGGTGACCAACGCGATTTCCAGCGTGATCATCGTCGGCGCGCTGATTGCCGCGGCCGAGGCCGGCAGCCCCGCGGCCAAATGGCTCGGCCTGGTCGGAATTGCGCTCGCGAGCGTCAACATCTTCGGCGGCTTCGCGGTGACCGAGCGGATGCTGGCGATGTACAAGAAGAAGGACAAGCCTGTCCCGAGCAAGGCCGAAGGGCCCATGCCGGCAGCCGACGGGGGCAAGTCGTGATCGAACCCGCGCCCAACGATATCGTTATGCCCGACATCGCCTTCGGCCCGGTCGAAGAGGTCGCCCATGCGGTCGATCCGTGGGTTGCGCTGGCCTATCTCGTCGCGGGCATCTGTTTCATCCTTGCCCTGAGGGGGCTCTCTTCCCCCGCATCGAGCCGCGCGGGCAACCGTTTCGGCATGTTCGGCATGCTGATCGCGGTCGGGACGACCCTGGTCACGCACGAACTCGCGACATTGCCCGAGATCGGCATCGCCATGTTTCTCGGCGGGATCGTCGGCTTCACAATCGCCCAGCGGATCGCGATGACCGCGATGCCGCAGCTGGTCGCGGCGTTCCACTCTCTGGTCGGGTTGGCGGCGGTGCTGGTCGCGGTCGCGGCGTTCATGAACCCGGGGGCGTTCGATATCCTCGGGACGGACGGCAATATTCTCGCCGTCAGCCGGGTCGAAATGGCGCTCGGCACCGCGATCGGTGCGATCACCTTCTCCGGTTCGGTGATCGCCTTCGCCAAGCTCAACGGGAACATGAGTGGCGCGCCGATCCTGTTGCCGGCACGCCATGTCATCAATCTCGGGACGCTGGTCGCGATCCTGGCGCTCACCGCCTATTACGCGCTCTCGCCGCTCGCCGGGCCGGGCGAAGGCTGGGTGTTCTGGGCGATCACGCTCGCCGCCTTTGCGATCGGTTTCCTGCTGATCATCCCGATCGGCGGGGCCGACATGCCGGTCGTCGTTTCGATGCTCAACTCCTATTCGGGCTGGGCCGCGGCGGCGATGGGCTTCACCCTCCACAACACCGCGATGATCATCACCGGGGCACTGGTCGGTTCGTCGGGCGCGATCCTCTCCTACATCATGTGCCGGGCGATGAACCGCAGCTTCATCAGCGTGATCGCGGGCGGATTCGGCGCCGAAAGCGGCAGCGGCGCGGGCGAAGCCAGGAGCGACCGCCCGTGGAAGCGCGGCAGCGCCGAGGATGCGGCTTTCCTGCTCAAGGAAGCGGCCAATGTCATTGTCATTCCCGGCTACGGCATGGCGGTCGCCCAGGCCCAGCATGTGCTGCGCGAGATGGCAGACAAGCTCAAGGAAGAGGGCGTCAACGTCAAATACGCGATCCATCCGGTCGCGGGGCGCATGCCCGGGCATATGAACGTGCTCCTGGCCGAAGCGAACGTACCCTATGACGAAGTGTTCGAGCTCGAAGACATCAATTCCGAATTCTCGCAATGCGACGTCGCCTTCATCATCGGCGCGAACGACGTGGTGAATCCCGCCGCCAAGACCGACAAGTCCAGCCCGATCTACGGCATGCCGGTATTCGAGGTCGACAAGGCCAAGACGATCTTCTTCATCAAGCGCAGCATGGGCGGGGTCGGTTATGCCGGGGTCGACAACGACGTGTTCTACATGGACCAGACGATGATGCTCCTTGGCGACGCCAAGAAGATGGTCGAGGAAATCGTCAAGGCGCTCTGAGGGGGCAATTGCCGTGCACATCATTGCCATCCAGCAGCGCACGTCCTAGGGCGGCGCCCGCATGGACCGCGCGCCTTACGCCAGTGACCCCGCGCAATCGCGCGGGCGCGAATTCCCGCAGCAGCGGGTGGAACTTCGCGGCCCGAGAAGCGAATTCCAGCGCGATCGCGACCGGATCATTCACTCGATTGCTTTCCGTCGGTTGCGCCACAAGACCCAGGTGTTCATCGCCCCCGACGGCGACCACTACCGGGTTCGGCTGACGCACAGCCTCGAGGTAGCGCAGATCGCGCGCGTGCTCGCCCGCGCGCTCGATCTCGACGAGGACCTGACCGAGGCGATCTGTTTAGCGCACGACATCGGCCATCCGCCGTTCGGCCACGCGGGCGAGGTCGCGCTCCATGGTGCGATGCAGCGGCATGGCGGGTTCGACCACAATGCCCAGTCGCTGCGCATCGTGATGCGGCTCGAAGGCACCTATTGCGAGCATGACGGGCTCAATCTCAGCTGGGAAGTGCTCGAAGGGCTGGCCAAGCATAATGGGCCGGTGCCGAAGCCGGGTTGGGCGCTGGCCGAGATCGACGCCGAATATCCACTCGACCTGCCCCACTGGCCTTCGCTCGAAGCGCAGGTCGCCGCCATTTCCGACGACATCGCCTATGACAATCACGATATCGACGACGGGCTGCGCGCGGGCTTTCTTGAGCTCGACGACCTCCTGACGCTCGATTTCCTCGCCGACCAGTGGCGCGCGGTCGAGCGGCGCTTTCCCGGCGCGATCCGCGAGCGGCAATTGCGCGAACTGATCCGCAGCCAGATCGGGTTGATGGTCAACGATATGCTCAAGGCGACGCGCGCAAACCTCAAGGGGATCGCTTCGCTCGACGAGGTGCGCCAGGCGGGCCGGAGTCTTGTGTCATTTTCGCCCGAGTTGGCCGGGCACGAGCGGGAATTGAAGCGCTTCATGTATGACCGGCTCTATTTCCATCCCGAGCAGGTCGCGACCGCCGAACGCGCGCGCGACGTGGTCGCCAAGCTGTTCGCCGCCTATTCGCAGGACCCAGCGCTGATGAACGAGGGCTGGGCCGAATCGTTGCCCGCGGACGAACCCGACCGCAGCCGCCATATCGCCGATTTCATCGCCGGCATGACCGACAAGTTCGCGATCGACCAGCACCTGAAGATTTTCGGCAAGATCCCTGAGGGGCTCTCGAATGTCTGAGCCTTCCCTTGGCTGATCCCTTGCGCGTCGGGCTTGTCGGTTCGACCGGGCTGACCGGACGCGCGCTCATGGAAGCGCTGGTCGGGCGCGACGATTTCCGGCTCGTGGCGATTGCCCGGCGGGAAGTGAAGCTGCCCAAGGGCGCACGGATGGAACTGCGGCTCGCGGATCCCGCGCAATGGCCGGAGGTCATCTCCCAGATGAATTTCGACGTGATTGTCTGTGCCCTCGGGACGACCTGGGAAAAGGCCGGGAAGGACGAGGCAACCTTTCGCGAAACCGACGAAAGACTGGTAATGAGCGTCGCGAAGGCGGCCCGGGAATCGGGTGTGAGGCACTTCATCTTTGTTTCCTCCGCCGGGGCAAACCCGCTTTCGAAGAACCTTTATCTGCGGGTGAAGGGCGAAGTCGAAAAATCGCTGATTAAGCTCCGCTTCACGCGGCTCGATATATTGCGGCCCGGCCTGCTGCGCGGCCGCCGGCAGGGCGATATGCGCCATCTCGAGCGCATGGGGATCCTGTTCGCACCGCTGATCGATCCCTTTCTCCGCGGTCATCGACGGCGGTTCCGTTCGATCGCGATCTTGACCTTGATCGATGCTATTCTTGGCCTTGCGAAGGAGAAGGCGGTCGGTCGCTTCGTGCACGAGCACGACAGCCTGGTCTTTGCCGCCAGGCGCTTCGAAGGGAAGGACTGATGACCGGTATTCTCAAGGCCGACGAGGACAGTGCCAAAGTCGGCTTTCCGCCGCCATTCGTCTATCTGGGCTTCCTGCTGCTGGGCAAGCTGGCCGACCGTTTGGCCGGCTTCTCGCTGCCGCTCGGCCAGCCGGTCCGGATTGCGGCGGTGGCCATCCTGGTCACGCTGGGGCTGCTGGTGGTCGCGGCCGCGCTGTTCCGCTTTCGCCAGGCGGGGACCGATCCCGAACCGTGGAAAACGAGCAGTACGATCGTCCGCCGGGGCATTTACCGGGTGACCCGCAACCCGATGTATCTCGGCATGGCGCTCGCCTATCTCGGATTGGCGCTGGGGCTTGCCAGTCCCGCGGCGCTGGCGCTGTTCCCGGTTGTCATCTGGGTCATCCGGACGCAGGTTATCGCAAGGGAAGAGCGCTATCTCGAAGCCAAGTTCGGCGGCGACTATCTGAGCTATAAGGCCGATGTCCGCCGCTGGTTTTGATCCGGGTTCGTTTCGCATGGGCCAGGCCGGGGCGGTGCGGCAGGAAGCGCCTGCCGTCGCGCGCAATCGTGAGCCGATCGCGTTGGTCCTGGCCGAAGAACTGCCAAGGACCGGCCTGGTGCTCGAGATCGCCAGCGGGACGGGCGAGCACGCTGTCTTCTTCGCACGGCGGTTCGGACAGCTGCAATGGCAGCCGAGCGACCCCAACAGTGAGGCGCTGGCTTCGATCGAGGCCTGGCGGAGCGAGGCGGGGCTACGAAACGTCCTGCCGCCGATCGAACTCGATGCTTCGCTGACGGCCTGGCCGGTCGATCGGGCCGATGCGATGCTGTGCATCAACATGGTCCATATCAGCCCCTGGACCGCGAGCGAGGGCCTGTTCGCCGGGGCCGCACGGCTGTTGGAAGGCGGTGCGCCGCTGATGCTTTACGGGCCCTATCTCGAAGACGCGGTCGAGACCGCACCTTCGAATGTCGAATTCGATTTGGGTTTGCGGCGGCGAAATCCCGCATGGGGCATCAGGCGGATCGAGGATATCGACCGGCTCGCGCGGGCAAACGGACTTGCCCGCACGCGGCGCGTCGAAATGCCGGCCAACAATCTCCTCTTGGTCTACCGCAAGGGCTGAAGGTCAACGGTCAGTCGTTGATCGCGTCCTCGCCAGCCTGGCCGACGGATTGGATGTCACTGCCAAGACCCTTCACGGTGTTGCATGCTGCTGCCGAGAGCGCCAGCGCGCCAATTCCCAGTGTCAAAACAAGTTTGCGAAGCATTTCCTAGCTCCTTCCAGAATTACGATTGCAACGATTGTCCAGCTTTCGGGTTCCGTCAAGCTGCTACAGGCGAAGTGGACCGTTCGCGGTGCAGGCGGTGTTCGCGCCAGGCAATCACCAGTCCTGCACCGATGATCAGCGGTGCCCCGAGCCAGGTCGAAAATGGCGGGAACCGGTCCCAGATCAGCCAGCCATAGAGCGTGGCCCAGAACAGCATCGAATAATCCATCACGATCACGCTTGAAACCGCGCCGAAGCGC
>NZ_DBNHSF010000158.1:0-7812 GCF_057143545.1 Candidatus Andeanibacterium sp. | reverse complement strand
AAGGGGAGAGGATAGCGCAGCTTGCGTCCGCAAGGGCGCTAGCGAAGCTGGGAGAGGGGTTTACGACGTTCGAGAGGTGGGAACCCCTCTCCAACTCCGGCTAGCGAACAAGTTCGCAAGCCTTCGTATCCTCTCCCCGTCCGGGGAGAGGGGAAGGACGGCTACCCCTCCATCCAGTCGCGGAAGAAGCTTTGATGCGCGGCACGGAGATCGGCGAGGGGGATGTTTGCCACAGGCGCATCCTCACCATCTGTCCAAGAAATGCTCACTCCTCCGGTCGCCCCTATCCAAGATGCTGAAATACCGGCAGCTTTGGCTTCGGCTTCGAATTCGGCCCAATCATCGCGTTCATACCAAGGGAAGGTGAGGATGTATCGGCCTTGATCCTCCGCAAAAGCGTCAAGCACAGTCTTGCCCATTGTCAAGACGTCGGCACCCATGTTGCCGGCCAACGCCATTTCAGCAAGCGCAACAGCAACACCACCATCTGAAACGTCGTGAACCGCTGTGACACGGCCCTCTTGTATCAGTTTGCGAACGAATTCACCGTTCGCCCTTTCCCTTTCAAGGTGGACTTGGGGTGGTCTGCCTTGTTCGATTCCCATGATTTCGCGCAGCCACAGCGATTGTTCGATTGAAGAGCCGAGCTCGCCAATCGTGTCGTCGCCATCAAGTGTAGAAAGCGGATTTCCACCCAGCACGACAATCGCCTCCCCTTCGGCCTTGAACCCGATTGTCGCCATCTTGGCGTAATCATCGATCAACCCAACCCCGCCAATCGCCGGTGTCGGCAAAATCGCGCTGCCGCCGCCGGTCGCCTTGCTCTCGTTGTAAAGCGACACATTCCCGCTCACGATCGGGAAATCGAGCGCGCGGCAGGCTTCGCCCATTCCCTCCAGGCAGCCCACGAACTGCGCCATGATCTCGGGCCGTTGGGGGTTGCCGAAATTGAGGCAGTTGGTCACCGCCAGCGGCCGCGCGCCGACCGCGCAGAGGTTGCGATAGGCCTCGGCGATCGCCTGCTTCCCGCCCTCATAGGGATCGGCGTAGCAATAGCGCGGGGTGCAGTCTGTGGTGATCGCCAGCGCCTTTCTCGTGCCGTGCACCCGCACCACCCCGGCATCGCCCCCGGTCTGCAAAGTGTCGGCGCCGACCTGGCTGTCATATTGCTCCCAGATCCAGCGGCGGCTGGCGAGATCGGGGCTGGCCATCAGCTTGAGCAAGTCCGCGCCGATATCGGTCGATTCCGGCACCTCGCCCAGCGGCTTCACCTGCGCCCAGGCCTTGTATTCCTCGCGGCTCAAATGCGGGCGGTCATATTCGGGCGCATCGTCGGCCAGCGGGCCGAGCGGAATGTCGCACACGACCTCGCCCTGCCATTCGAGCACCATATGCCCGGTATCGGTGACTTCGCCGATCACCGCGAAATCGAGCTCCCATTTCCTGAAGATCGCTTCGGCCATCGGCTCCTTGCCGGGCTTGAGCACCATCAGCATCCGCTCCTGGCTTTCGGAGAGCATCATCTCGTAGGGGGTCATGCCTTCTTCGCGGCACGGCACCTTGTCCATGTCGAGCCGGATTCCGGCGCCGCCCTTGCTGGCCATTTCGACGCTCGAGCTGGTCAGTCCGGCCGCGCCCATGTCCTGGATCGCGACGATCGCATCGGTCGCCATCAGTTCGAGGCAGGCTTCGATCAGCAATTTCTCGGTGAACGGATCGCCGACCTGCACCGTCGGGCGCTTTTCCTCGGCGTCTTCGGCGAAATCGGCGCTCGCCATGGTTGCGCCATGGATCCCGTCACGCCCGGTCTTCGAACCGACATAGACGATCGGATTGCCGACCCCGGTGGCGGCCGAATAGAAGATCTTGTCACTATCGGCGACGCCCACCGTCATCGCGTTGACCAGGATGTTGCCGTCATAGGCGGCATGGAAATTGGTCTCGCCGCCGATCGTCGGCACGCCGACGCAATTGCCGTAGCCGCCGATTCCCGCGACCACGCCCTTGACGAGGTGCTTCATCTTGGGGTTGTCGGGCCGCCCGAAGCGGAGCGCGTTCATGTTGGCGACCGGGCGGGCGCCCATGGTGAACACGTCGCGCAATATCCCGCCGACCCCGGTCGCCGCGCCCTGGTAGGGCTCGATGTAGCTCGGGTGGTTGTGGCTCTCCATCTTGAAGATGGCCGCCTGGCCGTCACCGATGTCGATCACCCCGGCATTCTCGCCCGGGCCCTGGATCACCCATGGGGCCTTGGTCGGCAGTTTCTTCAGATGCAGGCGCGAAGATTTGTAGGAGCAATGCTCGGACCACATGACCGAGAAGATTCCCAGTTCGACCAAATTGGGTGCGCGTCCCAGCGCATGCAGGACGCGCCGGTATTCCTCTTCGGACAGGCCGTGTTCGGCGACGATTTCGGGAGTCACGGCAGCGGGCGAATCTGGCATGCAGCGGCCCTTAGCCACCCGCTTCGTCCTTCGCTACCCCCGGCAAGCTTGACCCTGCGGCTTGTCCCCGTCATTGCTCGCATCCGATGAGCGAAAGCGCCCCAGACATTGCCCGAATGAGCTTCGAGGAAGCGCTGAAAGCGCTCGAAGAGGTCGTTCGGGCGCTCGAGACCGGCGAGGTTCCGCTCGACGAATCGATCACGCTCTACGAACGCGGCGAAACGTTGCGCAAGCACTGCCAGGCGCGGCTCGACGCGGCGCAGGCGCGGATCGAGAAAATCGTCGCCGGGCCCGACGGCAAGGCCAGGGGCACCGAGCCTCTCGATCCCGACGGGAGCAGCTAGGGCGTGGCCATCACCGGAGTGGTCGACAGTCTGCTCACGCGCGAGCTCGGGCGCATCCAGCGCGAGATCGATGCCAGTTTCGATGCCTTGCTGCCGGTGCCCGACGATGCGCGCGCGCGGCTGGTCGAAGCGATGCGCTATGCCGCGATCGGCGGCGGAAAGCGCATCCGGCCGCTGTTGCTGGCCGCGACCGCCGGGCTGTACGGAGTCGACCGCGATGCCGCGATCCGCGCCGGAACCGCGATCGAGGCAATCCACGTCTATTCGCTGATCCATGACGACCTGCCCTGCATGGACGATGACGATTTGCGCCACGGCAAGCCCACGCTGCACAAGTCCTTCGACGAAGCGACCGCCGTGCTCGCCGGGGATTCGCTCCATGCCTTGGCGTTCGAAATCCTCGCCAGCGAGCAGATGAGCGGCGATCCCTTCATCCGCGCGGAACTGACCTGGACGCTGGCCCGCGCGAGCGGCCATGGCGGCATGGCCGGCGGCCAGATGATGGACATGGCGTCGGACGGCTCGAACTTCGACCTCCACACGATCACGCGGCTGCAGCAACTCAAGACCGGCGCTCTGTTAACTGCAGCGGTCGAAATGGGCGCCGTGCTGGGGCACGTGCCGCATGAGGGGCGGGCGCATCTGAGGAATTATGCCCGCGATATCGGGCTGGCGTTCCAGATCGCCGACGATTTGCTCGACCATGAGGGCGACGAGGAGAAGGCCGGCAAGGCGCTCAGGAAGGACGAGCGACAGGGCAAGCAAACCTTCGTCTCGCTGCTCGGCCCCGAACGCGCGCGCGGCCAGGCCAATGCGCTGGTCGAGCAGGCGATCGGGCATCTTTCGAACCATGGCGAGGAAGCCGATTTGCTGCGCGCGGTGGCGCGCTATATTGTCGAGCGGGACAGATGATGAGCAGCCGCATCGGCCTTTATCCGGGAACTTTCGACCCGATCACGCTCGGCCATGCCGACATTATCCGGCGCGGCGCGAAGCTGGTCGACAAGCTCGTCATCGGCGTCACCACCAATCCGTCCAAGGACCCGATGTTCACGCCCGAAGAGCGGATGGCGATGGTCACGCGCGAAGTGGCCGCGCTCGGGCTCGACAATGTCGAGATCGTCGGCTTCGATGCGCTGCTGATGAAGTTCGCCCGCCAGCAGGGCGCGAGCATGGTAATCCGCGGGCTGCGCGCCGTGGCCGATTTCGAATACGAGTACCAGATGGCGGGAATGAACCAGCAGCTCGACGACGAGATCGAGACGGTGTTCCTGATGGCCGATGTCAGCCTCCAGCCGATCGCTTCCAAGCTGGTCAAGGAAATTGCGCTCTATGGCGGGGATATCGCGCCTTTCGTGAGCCCCGCCGTGCGCAACGAAGTCGTCCAGCGGGTCGAGCAGATCGGCCGGCAGGGCAATCTCTGAAGATAAATGCGCCGCCCCGATATCGTTCATTGAACAGCCAGTCCGCCGCCGCTAAAGCCCCCACCACATGATCTTCGAGAGATTTCCCCTTGCCATGGTGAAACGCCTGATCGCCGCGATTTCGGCCACGTTCCTGTTCGCGCTTGCCGGGGTCGCCCCGGCACAGGAGCAGAGCATGGACGTGCCGCAGCCGGAGGCCGGACCGCGGGTCTACCAGATGGTCAATTACAACCCACAGGAGGACCTTGAAAACATCCTCCTGCTCGACCTCTCGAACGGCAAGCGCGTTTCGATCCGGCTGATGCCGAGCTGGGCGCCCAACCATGTCGAGCGGATCAAGCAACTGACCAGGCGGGGCTTCTATGACGGGGTCATCTTCCACCGCGTGATCGACGGCTTCATGGCCCAGACCGGCGATCCGACCGGGACCGGGCAGGGCGGGTCCGACCTGCCCGACATGCAGCCCGAATTCAACATCCTGCCGCATGTCCGCGGGACCGTGTCGATGGCCCGCGCCCAGGCCGAGGACAGCGCCAACAGCCAGTTCTTCATCGTCTTCTATCCGCGCTTCGCGCTCGACCGGAAATATACCAATTTCGGCCGGGTGATTGCCGGGATGGACGCGGTCGACGCGATCGAGCGCGGCGAACCGCCGGACAATCCGACAATCGTGTTGCAGGCCTCGATCGCGGCCGACGGCAAGCCGCAGAAATTTCCCGAAGCCGCGGCGCCGACCGATTCCGAATTGATCACCGCCGACATGCTCAGCAATTCCTCGTCCGAACCTGACGAAAGCAGCGAAGACTTCGAACTGCAGGCAAACTAGCCGCGGGTTTCCAATCCCGGCCCACGCCTCTAGACGCGCGCCATGCGTGTTGATCTGTTCGATTTCGACCTGCCGCAGGAGCTGATCGCATTGCGCCCGGCGCGCCCACGCGATGCGGCGCGGATGCTGGTGGTCGATGGCGATCGCCCGTTTCGCGATGCGCATGTCCGCGACCTGCCCGCACTGCTGCGCAGCAATGACGTGCTGGTGTTCAACGACACCCGCGTGATCCCGGCGCAGCTCGAAGGGCGGAGAGGCGATGCGCGGATCGGCGCGACGCTGCACAAGCGGATCGACCTGCGCCGGTGGCAGGCGTTCATCCGCAACGCCAAGCGGGTGCGGCCGCATGACGTGCTCGAATTTCCCGCCGGAGTCTCCGCGCTGGCGCAGGAACAGCACGACGACGGCAGCTTGACGCTCGAATTCCTCGGCGACGAGCCGGTCGAGGTGCTGCTCGAACGGGCGGGGCGGATGCCGCTGCCGCCCTATATTGCCGGAAAACGCGCTACCGACGAAGCCGACCGGCAGGATTACCAGACGATCTTCGCCCAGAAGGACGGCGCGGTCGCGGCCCCGACCGCCGCGCTCCATTTTACGCCCGAATTGCTCGCCGCGCTCGACCAGGCGGGGGTGCGGCGCGAGGTCCTGACGCTCCATGTCGGGGCGGGCACCTTCCTGCCGGTCAAGGCCGAGGACACCGCCGATCATGTGATGCATGCCGAGTGGGGCCGGATCGACGCCGCGACCGCCGATCGCCTTAATGCCGCGCGGGCCGCGGGCGGGCGGATCATCGCGGTTGGCACCACCTCGCTGCGCCTGCTTGAAAGCGCGGCGGACGAAGATGGCACGATTCGGCCGTTCGAAGGCGATACCGCGATCTTCATCACCCCGGGCTACCGCTTCAAGGCGGTCGATGGGTTGATGACCAATTTCCACCTGCCCAGATCGACCCTGTTCATGCTGGTCTCGGCGCTGATGGGGCTGGAGCGGATGCAGGCGGCCTACCGGCACGCTATTGTGCAACGCTACCGCTTCTACTCCTATGGCGATTCCTCGCTGCTCATTCCATAAGGCCCCTGTGAACGACGCGATTCTCGATATCAGGGGCCTGTCCAAGACCTATAAGGGCGGGGTGAAGGCACTTGACGGGGTCGATCTGACGATCCGCAAGGGCGAGATTTTCGCGCTGCTTGGCCCCAACGGCGCGGGCAAGACCACGCTGATCGGGGCGGTCTGCGGACTGCTCAATCCCACCGGCGGGACCATTGCGGCGTTCGGGCTCGATGTGGCGCGCCACTGGCGGCAGGTGCGCCGGCGGATCGGGCTGGTGCCGCAGGAACTCTCCTTCGACATGTTTGCCAAGGTGATCCATTCGGTGAATTATTCGCGCGGCATGTTCGGCTGCGCGCCCGATCCCGGCCGGATCGAGGAAGTGCTCCGCTCGCTGTCATTGTGGGACAAGCGCGACGCCAAGATCCGCGAATTGTCGGGCGGGATGAAGCGCCGGGTGATGATCGCCAAGGCGCTGAGCCACGATCCCGACCTGCTGTTCCTCGACGAGCCGACCGCCGGGGTCGATGTCGAATTGCGGCGCGACATGTGGAAGCAGATCGGCGCCCTGCGCGACCGCGGGACCACGATCATCCTCACCACCCATTATATCGAGGAGGCCCAGGAGATGGCCGACCGGGTGGGGGTGATCAACCGGGGCAAGCTGCTGCTGGTCGACGACAAGCAGGCGATCATGGCGCAACTCGGGCGGAGCGAGGCGCGGATCGCGCTCTCGGCTTCGCTCGCTGCGGTGCCTGCCGCGCTCGAAGGATGGCAGGCCGAGCTCGAGGATGGCGGGCACACGCTGGTCTATCGCAGCGGCGAAGGCGCCGGAAAACGCGAGGTCGCCGATTTCATCAAGGCGGTGATCGCGGCGGGAATCGATTTCGAAGGCATCGTGACCCGGGATTCGAGCCTCGAGGACATCTTTGTCGATCTCGTCGTCAATGGCGAGAAGGCGGCGGCATGAATTTCCGGGGCGCGGCGGCGATCTTCCACAACGAACTGATGCGGTTCTTTCGCACTGCCGGTGGCTCGCTGTTCTCGCCGGTGCTGACGACCTCGCTCTATTTCGTCGTGTTCGGGGCCGCGATGGGGAGCCAGATCAGGGAGATCGGCGGCGTGTCCTACGGGGCCTTCATCGTGCCCGGCCTGCTGATGCTGACCCTGCTCAGCGAAAGCACGTCGAATGCCAGCTTCGGGATCTACATGCCGCGCTTCACCGGGGCGATCTACGAATTGCTCAGCGCGCCGATCGGGGTCGCCGAAACGCTGATCGGCTTCGTTGGCGCGGCGGTGATGAAATCGCTGATCATCTCGGGGATCATTCTCCTGACCGCGCTGCTGTTCGTCGATTATTCGATCGCGCATCCGCTGCTCGCGATCGGCTATATCGTGCTTGTCGCTACCGCCTTTTCGCTGTTCGGCTTCATCCTGGGGCTGTGGGCCGACGGGTTCGAGAAGCTTTCGATCATCCCGATGCTGGTGCTCACCCCGCTGACCTTCCTTGGCGGGACCTTCTATTCGATCAACATGCTGGCCGAGCCGTGGCGCACGATTGCCCAGTTCAACCCCGTCTTCTACCTCATCAACGGGTTGCGCTGGACCTTCACCGAGTCTTCCGACGTCCCGATCGGGATCGCCTTTGGCGCCACGCTCGGCTTTGTCGCGATCTGCGTCGTGGTGATCGCGGTGATCTTCCGCACCGGCTGGCGCTTGCGCGG
>NZ_DBNHSF010000157.1:0-2060 GCF_057143545.1 Candidatus Andeanibacterium sp. | reverse complement strand
CCCACCGGCAACCGCGTCGACACTCTTGTCGGTGTCCGCTGCACGCTGATCGACAACGGCATGCCGTGTATCGTGTTCAAGGCGGAGGATGTCGGCGCGACGGGTTATGAAACCCGCGAGGAACTCGAGAGCGAGGCCTTTGCCGAACTGCGGACCCGGATCGAACGCATCCGCCTGGCGGCAGGACCGCTGATGAATCTCGGAAATGTCGCGGAAAAGAGCGTGCCCAAGATGATGCTGGTGGCCCCGCCGCTGAATGGTGGAGCGGTGACCGTGCGCAGCTTCATCCCGCACCGCGCGCATGCCTCGGTCGGCGTGCTGGCGGCAGTCAGCGTGGCCACGGCCTGCCTCCTGCCGGGATCGCCGGCCTACGAGGTTGCGGATATCCCGCAGGGTTCGCGCAAGACATTGTCGGTCGAGCACCCGACCGGCGAGATGAGTTGCGTGCTGGAAGTCAATGACCTCGGCGAGGTTGTCTCTTCGGCGCTGCTGCGAACGGCGCGCAAGCTGATGGATGGAGTGGTTTTTGCTTAAGCCCTCTCCCCTTCAGGGGAGAGGGTTGGGAGAGGGGGCTGCCCCTCTCAACTTCGGCTAGCGAGCAAGCTCGCAAGCCTTCGTATCTCTCCCCTGACGGGGAGAGAGCATGGAGAAATGATGTCCGAACGAATTACCAGCTGGCACGCAAATCCCTCGAAACCCGCCTACAAGCCCCTTGCCGGGGCGGTGGATGCGCATTGCCACGTGTTCGGGCCGATGGCGCAATTCCCGTTCAGTGCGAAGGCCAAATATCTCCCCGAGGATGCCGGTCCGGACAAGCTGTTCGCGCTGCGCGACCACCTCGGCTTTTCGCGCAATGTCATCGTCCAGGCGAGCTGCCACGGGACCGACAACCGCGCGACGCTGAACGCGATCGCCAGGTCGAACGGAAAGGCGCGCGGGGTAGCGGTGGTCGATCCGGCGATTTCGGAGGAGGAGCTCGCCGCGCTCCATGCGGGAGGCATCCGCGGGATCCGCTTCAATTTCCTCAAGCGGCTGGTCGACGACGCGCCGAAGGACAAATTCCTCGAAGTCGCCGGGCGGCTCCCCAGGGGCTGGCATGTGGTGATCTATTTCGAGGCCGATATCCTGGAGGAACTGCGCCCGTTCCTTGCTGCGATCCCGGTCCCGCTGGTGATCGACCATATGGGCCGGCCCGACGTTTCGCAGGGCCCGGACGGGCCGGATATGCGGGCCTTCCGGGCATTGCTCGATTCGCGCTCCGATATCCACTTCAAGCCGACCTGCCCTGACCGGCTCGATGCGATCAAGGAAGGCGGCGGCGGCGATCCGTGGAACGCCTTTGCCGCGGCGGTCGCGCCGCTGGTCGCCGATTATCCCGACCGCTGCATCTGGGGAACCGACTGGCCGCATCCCAACATGCAGGACGAAATCCCCGACGACGGCCACATCGTCGACATGATCCCGCGCATCGCGCCGGGCGGTGAACTCCAGCGCAAGCTGCTGATCGACAATCCGATGCGGCTCTACTGGGCCGATTGATGCTTGAGCGGGCGCTCATCGCCGGAGCGGCTGCCAGTCTTGCAGCGAGCCCGGCCTGGGCCGAAAGCGCCGATCACTATCGCGGCGGCTGGCTGAGCGAATCCGGCGAGCCGCATGTCTACGAATTCGTCATCAAGGCCGACCGGGTCGGCGGAATCTATTGCAGCAATTGCGCCGACGGGACGACCCTCGCCCGGATCGCGGGCAGCTTCGACGAGGCGGAAGGCCTCGCCTTCACCATCCGCCATCTCGCGCTTGACGGTTCGCTGGTCTCGCAGGACTCGGTCGAGGCCCGGCTGGAGGGCGGGAAACTGATCGTCTCGGGCGTCCGCGACGGCGAGGCCTTCGAGCACATCGCGATCAAGGATCCGCGCGGACCGACGCCCGGCCCCTTTCCGCAAGCGATGTTTCCGCCGGGTTCGCCGCCGGTCGAGATCACCGAGGGCGGGTTCGGCGGCGGGCCACCCGCGCCCTATCTCCAGCCTGCACCCTGGCGGCAGATCGCTGCCGATGATGTCGTC
>NZ_DBNHSF010000156.1:0-9090 GCF_057143545.1 Candidatus Andeanibacterium sp. | reverse complement strand
TGCCGGGTGGACATAGATGAACTGGCCGGCCAGGCCGACCGCGGCGTAGGCGCCGGGTTCGTTGTCGACCTGCCAGGTCTGGAAGCCGTAGCCGGGGAAGCCCCGCCCGGCGGGCGCACCGGTGGGGAGCATGGTGGACATCGCGTCCAGCCAACCTTCGGGGATGATCCTGGTTTCCCCGCGGACCCCGTCATTGGCCATCAGCAGCCCGAGCCGACCGAAGTCCCGCAGGGTGGCGCTGAAGCCCATGCCGTTGAGTGCGCGGCCATTTCCGGGAGGCCCGTCGGCGAGCCAGAAGCCGTCGACCTCCGCGCCGAGTGGCTGCCAGATGCGCTGCTCCATCTGTTGCTCGAGCTTGAGTCCGGTCGCCGCTTCGAGCACCCAGCCGAGTAACATGGTGTCAAGCGTCGAATAGTTGAAGGTGCTGCCCGGCTCGTTGGCGCGGGTGGTCTCGAGCGCGCCGTCGGCGAAGCGCTGCCGGTTAAGCACGATCGCCTGCTCGTGGAGCCTTCCGGCAAAGCTCGGGTTGTCGCCGAAATCGTAGCGCTCCTCGTAATCGACGCCCGAGCGCATCTGGAGGATCTGGCGGATCGTCACGCCCTCGTAGCCGGTGCCCTTGAGCTGCGGCACATATGTGTCGGCCCGGTCGTCGAGCGAGGCGATCTCGCCCTTGTCGAGCGCGATCCCGGTGAGCAGCGCGGTAATGGTCTTCGACATCGAGAAGGCGACATGCCGCGTCCCGGGCAACATCCGGTTGCGGTAGTCCTCGAACACGATCTCGCCCTTGCGGATCACCAGCATGGCATTGGTGAAGGTCCGTTCGGCAAAGGCATCGTAATCGCCGGGAAGCCTCATTGCTTCGCCGCGCGGCAAATCCCAAACTTCATCGCCGCGGCGCACATCGCGATATTCGAAGACGTCCTTTGTCTCGCGGAAGGTGAAGCTGTTGATCTCGGGATTGAGCCACTGCCAGCGCATCGCGATGACGGCCGGCGTCAGTTCATGGACGATCTCGGACTGCTCTGCCTCCTCCGGCTCGACGACCTTCGTACAAGCCGGAAGAACCAGGCAGGCAACCAAGGCCGCACCAACGAACGCCTTGCCAGTCCTCATCGGCCACCCATCCCCGCGTTCAAGCCGGCTCGGGCACCTTCGCCTCCAGCCCGATATCCTCGGAGCGGGCGAAGTTGCCGTGGAGGCCGAAGCGCAGGCGGATCGGAATGTTGACGGTCGCGACCGGGCCCTTCTCGATGTCGAGCGCGTCGAAAATCAGGAGATCGGTGCGCTTCTCTTCGAGCCGGTTGCACAGCATCACGATCCAGCCGTCGCCCTCGGGCGCCTCCTTCGAACGGGGGATGAAGCAAGGCTCCTGCAGCGAGGAGACCGGGCCGCACCACCAGTGCTGCTCGGCCCCGGTGTCGAGGTCCTTGAGGAACAGGCAGTTCATCAGGAACCCGCCGGCGCTGCCGCCCTTCAACTCGCATGGGCGGCTCATGTCCATTTCGAGGCCCCAGGTGTAGCGATTCTTCACCCCGGTGAAGCGGTCGTCGATCCGCGGGAACTCGCTCGAGGTCTCGGTCAGCCGGACAATCTCGTCGAACTCGTCGTCGTTCGAGGCCATGTCGACCGTCCAGCGGGTGAGCTTCGACATCGCCTCGAGCCCGTTGAACGGCTCGCCATGAACGTCCGGGAAGAACGGGAACATGTTGTTCTTGGCTTCCGGAACGATGAAGTGGACCTTGCTGCCCTCCTGCCAGGCGTTGACGACATGGCTGGCGAAGCAATTGTCGCGCTTGAACCAGCGAATGTCTTCCTGCTTGAGGTCGGTCCGGCGCGGGATGATCCCGAGATAGACCGGCATGGTGGTGTCGAAGCCGAAATGGGGGAGCCTCTGCTCCAGCCGCTCCCAGCTGCCGATCGAGGGCACGACATGCAGCACGAGGTAATCCTCGGTGATCGCAAAGTCGTGCATCATGCAGTAATAGGGCGTCTTGAACCACACTTCGCTGACCAGCTCGCCAGCAGGGTTCACTTCGAGCAGCGCGACATCGTCGGTGCACAGGCCCGACGCGGCATAGCCGATCGCGACCATGTTCCCGGTCCTGGGATCGATCTTGGGATGGGCGGTGAAGGTCTGGCTCTTCATTGCACCGTGCCAGGTCTCGAACTCCTCGGTCTCCATCGTCACCGGGTCCATCAGCAATGACGGGCTGTCTTCCTTCATCGCCCAGAGCTTGCCGGCATAGATCCAGGCATTGGTGTTGGCGGTAGAGCGGATCATGCCCTGGACCGAAGGATCGTCGGTCAAAGGGTTGCGATACATCCCGAACAGGCCCCGCCCTGCGGCCTTCTCCGCTTTCCACTTGTCGGTCTTGGCCCAGCGCTGGCGAAAATCGACCTGCCCGTCGTGGATATGGAAACGGGTGATCATCCCGTCGCCATTGAAGGCGATGTCGTCGCCCAGCATGGGCGGGAACTGGGGATCGGGCTGGACGCGATAGAAGGCGCCGTCGATCTCCCTGGGGATCTCGCCCTCATGCGCGAGGTCCTCGATATCGGCTTCGATCCGTGAAGGCGTGTTGAAGCCGGTGAAGTTGGGCGTGTCGGGGAAATGAGACATCGAGCGAATCCTCTCCTTGATCCTTGCGCGCAATTGTATGCTCCACTAACAATTGTGCAAGATGAGGGGATAGGGTCTTTGGAAGCGGCGTCTTTGATCGAAAACAACGATAACGAGATCGGCGACCTCGCCGATATTGTCGGCTTCCATATCCGCCTTGCCCAGGGTGCGGTTTACCGGCATTTCACCGAGACCTTTTCCAATCTCGACCTTACCCAGAAGCAGGTCTCGGTCCTGTGGCTGGTGGACGATCATCCCGGCATTGCGCAGATCGAAGTCGGCCAGCGCCTGCGGATGGACCGAGCGACCACCATGACCATCGTCAACCGGCTCCAGGACCGGGAGTTCCTGCGCCGCGAGCGTTCGGAGACCGATGGACGCAAGCAAGCGCTCTACCTTACCCAGGGCGGCGAGGCGGCCCTGGCGGAAGCCAAGCAGGCGATTGGCGAGCACGAAGACTGGCTCAAGAGCCGTTTCACCACCGAAGAGGTCGAGAAACTGGTGGAAATGCTCGCGCGAATCCACGAATGAGGATTCGGAGATAGAGAGGATACCAAGATAATGGCCGGAGCTTCCGAGGGCACCAACCCGATTTCCGTGATCAACGACACGCCGATGGGCTTTCGCCAGTTGCTGGTCGTATTCCTGATGATCTTTCTGAACGCGCTCGACGGGTTCGACGTTCTCTCAAGCGCCTTTGCGGCGCCCGGTATCTCGGCGGATTGGGGTATTCCGCGCAGCGAACTGGGAATCGTCCTTTCGGCCGAACTGGTCGGAATGGGCTTTGGTTCCGTCATGTTAGGTGGGATGGCCGACAAATATGGCCGCAAGCTCACCATGCTAGTCTGCCTCACGATCATGGCGATCGGCATGTACTTCGCCCATTCGGCCTCCGGCGTTACCGACATGACGATCTGGCGGTTCATCACCGGTCTCGGCATCGGCGGCATGCTCGCTTCGACCAATGCGGTCGTCGCCGAAACGACCAGCAAGTCCGGCCGCAGCATATCCATGGCGCTTTATGTGATCGGCTATCCGGTCGGCGGCGTGATCGGCGGCTTTGCCGCATCCGAATGGCTGCTGGCGGATTACGACTGGCGGGCGGTATTCCTGTTCGGCGCGGTCGTTACCGCGGCCATGATCCCGCTGGTCGTCCTGCTGGTGCCGGAAACGCCAGCCTATTATGCGGCGCGCCGCCCCGCGGGCGCGCTGGAAAAGATCAACAGGTCGCTCCATGCCTTCGGCAAGCCCCCGATCGATGCCCTGCCCGATGTCAGGTCCGACGTTCCCAAGCCCAAGGTCACGGATATCCTCGCCAATCCTCGCCTGCGGCCGGTGACCTTGCTGCTGGCCTTTGGCTACATGTTCCACACCTTCACCTTCTATTACATCCTCAAATTCGCGGTGCAGATCGTTTCGGATTCGGGCTATACCCAACCGGAAGCGGCGACCACGCTGACCTGGGCAAATGTCGGCGGCGCAGTTGGCGGCGCGATGTTCGGCTTCCTGCTCAAGAAATGGGGCATCAAGGGTCCAACCATCATTGCGGCCTTGCTTGGTTCGCTTGCAGTCGTCTGGTTCGGAGCAGGCCACGACTCGCTTTGGGAATGGCGCAGCGCGACCTTCTTCACCATGTTCTTCCTCAACTCGGCGATCGTCGGTTATTATGCCGCCTTCGCCGCGGGCTTTCCCGCCTATGCCCGCGCCAGCGGCACCGGCTTCGTGCTGGGCGTCGGACGTCTGGGGGCAGCGGGTTCGCCGATCGTCGCCGGTTACCTTTTCACTTGGCTGGGCAACGACCAATTGCTGATCGTATCGGCGATCATGAGCGCAGGCGCGGTACTTGGTGCCGTCATGCTGTTCATGATGCCGGTGCGCGATGCCGACGAAGAACATATGAAAGCGGCCGCCTGAGCTGTCGGCCGAGCAATCAGAAGATTCCCGGAGGAATAGGACCCGATGAAGACCCGTGCCGCCGTCGCCTTCGAAGCCAAGCAGCCCTTGGAAATCGTCGAGCTCGATCTCGAAGGCCCCAAGGAGGGAGAAGTGCTGGTCGAGATCATGGCGACCGGCATCTGCCATACCGATGCCTATACGCTCGACGGTTTCGACAGCGAGGGGATCTTCCCCTCGATCCTTGGCCATGAGGGCGCCGGCGTGGTGCGCGAGGTCGGGCCGGGCGTCACCAGCGTGAAGCCCGGCGACCATGTGATCCCGCTCTACACGCCCGAATGCCGCCAGTGTAAGTCGTGCCTCTCGGGCAAGACGAACCTGTGCACCGCGATCCGCGCCACGCAGGGCAAGGGGCTGATGCCCGACGGGACCAGCCGCTTTTCCTACAAGGGCGAGACGATCTACCATTATATGGGCTGTTCGACCTTTTCGAACTTCACCGTGCTGCCCGAAATCGCGGTCGCCAGGATCCGCGAGGATGCGCCGTTCCAGACCAGCTGTTACATCGGTTGCGGCGTGACCACCGGGGTCGGCGCGGTGATCAACACCGCCAAGGTGCAGGTGGGCGACAATGTCGTGGTGTTCGGGCTCGGCGGGATCGGGCTCAACGTGATCCAGGGCGCGCGCCTCGCCGGGGCGAACAAGATCATCGGGGTCGACATCAACCCTGCGCGCGAGGAATGGGGCAGGAAATTCGGCATGACCGAATTCCTCAACTCCAAGGGCATGAGCCGCGAGGATGTGGTCGCGAAGGTCGTCGAGATGACCGATGGCGGGGCGGACTACACTTTCGATGCCACCGGCAATACCGAGGTGATGCGCATGGCGCTCGAAGCCTGCCACCGCGGCTGGGGCACTTCGGTAATTATCGGCGTGGCCGAAGCAGGCAAGGAAATCGCCACCCGCCCGTTCCAGCTCGTCACCGGTCGCAACTGGCGTGGAACGGCCTTCGGCGGAGCCAAGGGCCGCACCGACGTGCCCAAGATCGTCGATATGTACATGGCCGGCAAGATCGAGATCGACCCGATGATAACCCATGTCATGGGTCTCGAAGAGATCAACACCGCCTTCGACCTGATGCATGCGGGCGAGAGCATCCGCAGCGTCGTGGTCTACTGAGTTCAAACCCCTCTAAACGAAAGACTGGAATTACATGTTCAATCACATCTTCGTCGGCACCAACGACATCGATGCCTCGCGCAAGTTCTACGATGCCACCATGGGCGTCCTCGGCTATGAAGGCCATCCGCTGCCCCACGGCACCGTCTACCCGAGCGGCGAGGGCAGCCTGATCGTCGCCAGGCCCGCCGATGGAGAGGCCGCGAGTTGCATGAACGGCTTTACCCTGGGCTTCAAGGCGAAGGATTACGCCACTGTCGATGCCTGGCATGCGGCAGGGCTCTCCGCCGGAGGGAACGACGCTGGCGAACCGGGCTTTCGCGCGGCCTCGCCGGGCAATATGTATGGCGCCTATCTACGCGACCCGGACGGTCACAAGATCTGCGTCTTTGCGCCGAACACCGGGCCGAAGGAGTAGGTTCGCTCGGGTATGGGAGGCCAGTGATGTTCAGTCACATGATGGTGGGGTCGAACGACATCCACCGCTCGAAGTCATTCTACGACGCCTTGTTCAGGGCGATGGGCGGCAAGGAAGCCTTCATCGATCCCAGGAACCGGCTCGTCTACATGCATGATGGCGGGATCTTTATCGTCACCACACCGATCGACGGCGAGCCCGCCACCCATGCCAATGGCGGGACGGTAGGCTTCAAGATGGAAAACCCGGAACAGGCGGATGCGTGGCATGCGGCCGGGGTCGCCGCGGGCGGGACCGACATCGAGGATCCGCCCGGCTGGCGCGAAGGAAGCTTCGGAAGGCTCTATCTTGCCTATCTGCGCGATCCCGACGGCAACAAGCTCTGCGCCCTCTACCGGGAAGGCTGATGAGCCTCGAGGCGGTCAGCGAAAACCGGAGCCATGGCGGGCGGCAGGGTGTCTACACCCACCTGTCGCACGAGACCGGCACCCCGATGACCTTCTCGGTGTTCGTGCCCGAGCATGAGCCGGGCGCGAGATTGCCGGTGCTGTGGTATCTTTCCGGCCTCACCTGCACCCACGCAAATGTGACCGAGAAGGGCGAGTACCGTGCGGCCTGTGCCGAGCACGGGATCGTCTTCGTTGCGCCCGACACCTCGCCGCGCGGAGACGATGTCCCCGACGACGAAGCCTATGATTTCGGCAAGGGCGCGGGATTCTATGTCGATGCGACCGAGGAGCCGTGGGCGAAGAACTTCCGCATGCGCAGCTATATCGAACGCGAACTTCCCGAGATCATCGGCGCCAGTTTCCCGGCCGACATGGATCGGCAAGGGATTACCGGCCATTCAATGGGCGGCCACGGGGCCTTGACCATCAGCCTGCGCAATCCGGGCCGGTTCCGCTCGACCAGCGCCTTCGCGCCGATCGTCAGCCCGATCAATTGCCCGTGGGGCGAAAAGGCGTTGACCGGCTATCTCGGTGCGGACCGGGAAGTTTGGCGGGCCTACGATGCCGTGGCGTTGATCGAAGACGGGGCCCGCTTGCCCGACCTGCTGGTCGATCAGGGCCATGCCGACAATTTCCTCGAGGAACAGCTCAAGACCAACTTGCTTGACCGGGCCTGCCGAAATGCGGATATGCGCGCCGAAATCCGCATCCAGGAGGGGTATGACCACTCCTATTATTTCATCTCGACCTTCATGGCCGAGCATGTCGCATGGCACGCCGAAAGACTGAAACCATGAGCAGCCAGGAAAAACTCGCCGAAATCGTCGCCGAGCACAAGGACCGCGAAGGCGCGCTGCTGCCGATCCTCAACGACGTCCAGCGCGAGCTTGGCTGCGTCGACGAAGAGGCGGAAAAATTCATCGCCGATGCGCTGAACCTCTCGCGCGCCGACGTGCATGGCGTGGTAAGCTTCTACCACGATTACACATCGAAGGCCGACCCCCGGCCCGTGGTCCAGATCTGCCGGGCGGAAAGCTGCAAGGCGCGCGGGGTCGAGGCCCTGATGGAAGGAGCTACGAAAGCCGCGGGCGAGCGTGTGAAACTGGCGACGGTCTATTGCCTGGGGCTGTGCAGTTCGGGACCGAACGCCCGGATCGGCGACACGCTCCACGCCCGTCTCGATGGTGCGGCGCTCAACAAACTGATTGAAAACGCATGACTATTGTACGAATTTCCGATGACGCGCTGGCCCGCGCAGTGGGTGCGGACGCGCTTGCCGATGCCTTCGCCAAGGCCGGCGCCGAAGTCCGGCGCGTCTCGAGCTGGGGCATGCATTGGCTCGAGCCGCTGGTCGAAATCGACGGAGAGGGCTTCGGCCCGGCGACGCTCGACGATGTGGCGGCGATCCTCGAGGGATCGAGCGACAAGGCAATTGGCACAATCGAGGACCACCCTTTCATCAAGGGCCAGCAGCGCCTGACCTTCGCCCGGGCCGGCAAGACCCGCCCGACCAGTCTCGAAGATTACGAAGCGACCGGCGGCTGGGCCGGACTCAAGCGGGCGCGCAAGATCGGCCCCCAGAAGATCGTCGAAGAGGTGATCCAGTCGGGGCTGCGCGGCCGCGGCGGGGCGGGCTTCCCCGCCGGGATCAAATGGAAGACCGTCGCTGGGGCCGAAGCCGACCAGAAATATATCGTCTGCAACGCCGACGAGGGCGATTCTGGCACTTTTGCCGACCGCATGGTGATGGAAGGCGACCCCTTCGCGCTGATCGAGGGCATGGCGATTGCCGGCGAGGCGGTCGGTGCGACCAAGGGTTATGTCTACCTGCGCAGCGAATATCCCGATGCGATCGCCAAGATGAACGCGGCGCTCCGGGTTTGCGCCTCGATCATCGCTCCGTTCGAATGCGAGGTCAGGGTCGGTGCGGGGGCGTATGTATGCGGCGAGGAAACCTCGCTCCTCAATTCGCTCGAAGGCAAGCGCGGCGAAGTGCGCGCCAAGCCGCCGCTCCCGGCGCTCAAGGGCCTGTTCGGCAAGCCGACGGTGGTCAACAACGTCCTCACCCTCGCGGCGATCCCGCATATCCTGACCGAAGGCGGTGCCTCGCTTTACGAGAGCCTCGGGATCGAACGTTCGAAGGGCACGATGCCGATCCAGCTCGCGGGCAATATCAAGCATGGCGGGCTCTACGAGACCGCTTTCGGGATAACTTTGGGCGAACTGGTCAACGATATCGGCGGCGGCACCCAAAGCGGCCGCCCAGTCAAGGCGGTCCAGGTCGGCGGGCCGCTCGGCGCCTATATCCATCCCGACCAGTTCGACATTCCGTTCGACTACGAAGCCTATGCCGCGGCCGATGCGCTGATCGGCCATGCCGGGATCACGGTGTTCGACGACACCGCCGACATGGGCGCCATGGCGCGGTTCGCGATGGAGTTCTGCGCGGCGGAAAGCTGCGGCAAATGCACGCCCTGCCGGATCGGCGCGGTCCGCGGGGTCGAAGTGATCGATCGCATCCGGGCGGGAGG
>NZ_DBNHSF010000155.1:0-3635 GCF_057143545.1 Candidatus Andeanibacterium sp. | reverse complement strand
CGCTTCGCGCCCTTCCAGTCGAAATTGAAGCCAATCCAGGACTTCATCTTCAACCCATCCGATCCTGCAGAGGGCCAAGCTGCACCCGCTTGGGGAACTGGCCGGCCTTTTCCAGGCGCGCAATGTGCTGCGGTGAGTACAGAACAAGCTCCTTGAGCTGACGCTTTGATAGAATCCTCATCACGATGTTCCCATGAAGAGAGCATCGCGATGCCCCGGTTAACGACAATCCCCGAGGAATGCGTAAGCTATCAGGTAGCATGCGGATCGCAAATTGCCCTGCGCATGGTCGCTCAAATCTACCCAAGTTCTCGCACGAGCCGAGGTAGTCCAAAAGGTGGACGGAATTTGAGCATTCCGCTCAACTTATTGTTTTTACGTTATTTTTTGAGAAAAATGGTGCCCAGAAGAGGACTCGAACCTCCACGCCCTTGCGAGCGCCGCCACCTGAAGACGGTGCGTCTACCAATTCCGCCATCTGGGCACGGGCCGTGCGGTCGTCGTGGTCCGCGCGGCAGGTAGGGGCGGGCCGATAGCGGGTGGCGGGCGCGCTTGTCAATCAATCAGTGCGGGAATTGCATGTGAGCAGCGGATTGGCTGGGGCGGCAGGATTGTCCTCCGCTTCGCTCCGTTCGCCTGCGGCTCCGAACCAGGTTCGAACCTGCCTTCCGCAATTCTTCGAATTGGCTGGGGCGGCAGGATTCGAACCTGCGAATGGCGGCATCAAAAGCCGCTGCCTTACCACTTGGCGACGCCCCAGCATCGCCGGCGCCGGGCCGGGTGAGGCGCCCCTATAGCGCAGCGTCCCGCGAAGGGAAGGGGGCGCCATCAAAAACGGCCCAGGCGAAGGGAGGGGGCAGCGGATTTCTTCGATATTTCAAGCCTGAAGCCGCAGCCAGGTCCGCCATTTCCACACAATCCGGCGGTGCGCATGAATTCACATTTTGGAGTTTGGACAATTCTGCATTAAAAGCCCGCAACAATTAGAAAGATAATTACAAACAGTGGGAGGATGGAATGAAGCATTTGCATTTCCGCAGTCTTGCCGGCGTCTCGGCGCTGGCCCTGGCGACGGTTTTCCCGACCCAGGCGGCGGCGCAGGACGAGGCTTCCGCAGACAGCGCGACGCAAGGAAGTGGCGGCGGCAATTCGATCGTCGTGGTCGGCCTGCGGCGCGAGGGCGAGCTGCAGGACAGCCCGGCCGCGATCACCGCCTTCAACGCCGAGACGATCGACAATGCCGGGATCACCAAGCCGATCGACTTCATCAACCTCACGCCCAACGTGAACCTGGTCGAGACCCAGAACGCCGGCAATGCCTTCATCATCATCCGCGGCATCACCCAGGCCCGCAACAGCGAGCCGTCGGTCGCGATCGTGGTCGACGGGGTGCAGCAGGTCAATCCGGCGCAGTTCAACCAGGACCTGTTCGATATCGAGCAGATCGAAGTGCTCAAGGGGCCGCAGGGCGGCCTCTATGGCCGCAACGCCATCGGCGGCGCGATCATCGTCAACACCAAGAAGCCGAGCGACGAGTTCGAAGGCCGGGTCCGGCTCGGGGTCGATAACGGCTTCGGCTATTTCATCCGCGGCGGGCTGAGCGGCCCGATCGCCGAGGGCGCGGCCTTCCGCATCGCCGGGTCGTTCTACGATACCGAAGGCTTCATCCCCAATCCCTATCTCGGCGAGGATGCCGATCCCTATCGCGACCTTGCCCTGCGCGCGCGGCTGGTGCTCGACCTCGGCAGCGACGTCGAACTCGATTTGCGCGCCTCGATGGACCGGCTGCAGACCCAGGCGCTCTATTTCAACATCGTCAGCGACGTGAACGATACCAGCCTGCCGGTCAGGGTGAACAATCCCGGGCAGAACGATCGCAATATCTACAATCTTTCGGGCAAGCTGACCTGGGAGGGCGAAGGGGTCACGGTCACCTCGATCACTTCCTATGACTGGCTCGACGAAATCCTCACCGGCGACGCGTTCGACTTCCTGCCGATCGACGAAGCGTTCTGCGCGCTGCCGTCGGATCCCTGCTTCAGCGGCAGCAACGACCTCAACCAGAGCCAGTTCCTCGACGTCCAGGCGTTCAGCCAGGAATTGCGCTTCGAAAGCCCGGACGACGATCCGCTGTTCTGGATGTTCGGCGGTTACCTGATCTCGACCGACCGCTATATCTCGACCGGCAACATGTTCGACTTCGGGACCGGCCTGTTCCCGGTCTATCGCGAGCCGAGCACCAACCCCTTGAACCCGCAATATACCTTCCTCGCCGACACGCAGGACAATTTCGCCTGGTCGGTGTTCGGCAATCTCGGCTACCAGTTCACCGACTTCTTCCGGCTCGACGCCTCGCTGCGCTACGACCACGACAAGCGCGAGAACACCACCGAGACTCCCGACGAGTGGCTCGGTTTCATCAATTTCATCGCCGATCTGTTCGGCGCGCCGCTCAGTGCGTTCGGCGATGTGCGGACCGAAAGCTTCGACGACTGGCAGCCCAAGGTCACCGCGACCTTCACGCCGAGCGACGACCTCACCCTTTATGGCGGCTATTCGCGCGGCTTCCGCTCGGGCGGCTTCAACCAGACCGGGGTCGGCGTGGTCGCGCTCAACACCGGGCTCGTGGGCGTCGACGATATCTTCAAGGCGGAGACGGCCGACACGTTCGAGGTCGGCTTCAAGTCGCAATTCCTCGACCGGATGGTCACGCTCAACGGCGCGGCCTACACCACCGAATCGCGCAATTCCTATTTCTTCGTCTTCCTGCCGGCCAACTCGACCCAGAATCTCGGCAATATCCCGAAAACGCGGATCAGCGGGCTCGAGCTCGAATTGAATGTCCGGCCGACACAAGACCTGCAGTTCAACCTCGCCTGGGGCCTGACCGACAGCGAGATCAAGGAATTCCCCGATCCGGTCGTGATCGGCAACGAAGCGCCGCTGATCTCGCGCTCGACGCTCAATGCCGGGGTGCAATACACGCCCGAACTTGGCGGCGATCTCGAAGGGCTGCTGCGGGTCGATTACCGCCGGACCGGGCGGACCTGGTGGGAACCCTACAACACCACCGTGCGCGATCCGATCCACCTCGTGGATGCGCGGATCGGGGTGAAGAGCAAGCAGGGCTGGAGCCTGACCGCCTTCGCCACCAATCTGTTCGACGAGGAATACAACGCCGAATTCTCGCCCGGCGGGTTCGTGTTCAAGGCCCGCCCGCAGGTCTATGGCGCGGAGTTCGGGTTCGACTTCTGAGCCTATGGAAAGGTGATCCTCCCCGTTTGCGGCGCAGCCGTGAATGGGGAGGGGGACCGCGATACTGCAGGTGTCGTGGTGGAGGGGTGTTCGGGCCTTTCCCCTCCGTCAGGCCCTTGCGGGCCTGCCACCTCCCGATGCCTTCGGCACAGGGAGGAACGTGAAGTCAGAAATCGGCGCGCTGGCGCACCGGGTTGAAGTGTTCGCGGTCGACTGTGTCGAAATCGGCGGGCGAGTGGCGTTCGGGGAGGTTGCCGGTATTGACCAGCCGGCCCCGGATCGCGCCGGGGCGCTTGTCGATTTCCCGCACCCAGCGCGCGACATGCTCGTAATCGTCGAGCTGGAGGAAGATGTCGCAGCGGTTGTAGGCGCCGTGGAAC
>NZ_DBNHSF010000154.1:0-2039 GCF_057143545.1 Candidatus Andeanibacterium sp. | reverse complement strand
TCCGGGCGGCGTGGTGCAGGATATCGAAGCGATCGCAAAGGTCGCCCACGATGCCGGCGTTCCACTGATCGTCGACAACACCATGGCGACCCCGATGCTGTGTCGCCCGATCGAGCATGGGGCGGATATCGTCGTCCATTCGACCACCAAGTTCTTGAACGGGCACGGCAATTCGATCGGCGGGCTGATCGTCGATGCGGGCAAGTTCGACTGGAAGGCGAGCGACAAGTTCCCCGCGCTGACCCAGCCCAACCCCTGCTATCACGGGGCGGTGCTGGTGGATGCGCTCGAGCCGGTCGGGCCGATCGCCTTCATCATCGGCTGCCGTGTGCTCGGCCTGCGCGATCTCGGCCCGGCGATGGCGCCGATGAACGCCTTCCTCACGCTTACCGGGATGGAGACGCTGGCGCTCAGGATGGAGCGGCATTGCGCCAACGCGCATGCGCTGGCGAGCTGGCTCCAGGTGCATCCGAAGGTCGCCTGGGTCTCCTACGCCGCGCTCGACGACGACCACTATCACGCATTGTGCAAGCGCTATCTCGGGGGCAAGGGCGGGGCGGTGTTCACCTTCGGCCTCAAGGGCGGCTACGACGCCGGGGTCAAGCTGGTGAATTCGGTCGAACTCTTCAGCCTGCTGGCCAATATCGGCGACACGCGCTCGCTGATCATCCACCCGGCCTCGACCACCCACAGCCAGCTCAGCGAAGCCGAACTGCTCGAAGCGGGCGCCGGACCGGACGTGGTCCGGGTTTCGGTCGGGATCGAGCATATCGACGATATCATCGCCGACCTCAGCCAGGCGCTGGACAAGATTTGAACGCCATTTCTCATCTGGCTCGTCATTGCGAGCGCAGCGAAGCAATCCAGGGAGGTAGGTTTGGCCCTGGATTGCCGCGGTGCCTTCGGCACCTCGCAATGACATTGATGATGTTGGCCGTCGTCGAAATTCAAGCCGCAGCCCAGACGCCGCATCTCGAACAGCGCGGCGACGCGATGCAGCTGATCGTCGACGGCGAGCCCTTCCTGGTGCTGGGCGGCGAACTCGCCAACAGTTCCGCCTCGCATCGCCATTTTCTAGCGCCGAGCTGGGAGCACTTCGAGGCGATGAACCTCAACACCGTGCTGGCTCCGGTGAGCTGGGAATTGATCGAGCCGGTCGAGGGACAATTCGACTTTTCGACGGTCGACTGGCTGCTCGAAGATGCCCGCGCGCATGACCTGCGGCTGGTGCTGCTGTGGTTCGGGACATGGAAGAACTCGATGTCGACCTATGTCCCGGCCTGGGTGAAGCGCGATGTCGAGCGTTTCCCGCGGACGCTCGATGCCGAGGGCAAGGTCCAGGAAATCATCTCGGCCTATTCGCCCGAAGCGCGCAATGCCGATGCCAAGGCTTTTGCGGCGCTGATGCGGCACCTCAAGGCGGTCGACGGCGAACGGCACACCGTGATCATGGTCCAGGTCGAGAACGAGGTCGGCTTCCTGTCACTGCCGAGGGAGGACCGGCTGACCGGGAACCCGGCCTTCGACGAGGCGGCCCAGGCGCAGGCCTATGCGCTCTATGTCGATGCCGTGGCGAAAGCCGGCAAGGCCGAGCTCGACCTGCCGATGTTCGTCAACGGCGCACAGCGGCGCCCGGGAGCGGCTCCGGGCGAATATCCCTCGGGCGGGCCGCTGCCGCATCTGGCGCAGGAGTGGTGGCGGCTGGCGCGCAATGTCGATTTCCTCGCGCCCGACATCTATTTCGACAATTTCGCCCAGATTACTGACGCTTACGTCCAGACTGGCAACCCGCTGTTCATTCCCGAAGCCAACCGGGCGAGCGACCCACGGATCGGGGCCAACGCCCTGCGCGCCTTCGGGCGCAATGCCGCCATCGGCTTCAGCCCGTTTTCGATCGATACGGCCGACGAAGCGGGCCGGAAGCGTATCGCTTCGCTATACGGCATGCTCGAACAGCTCGCGCCGCTGGTGCTCGAAGCGCAGGCCGAAGGGCGGATCGAGGGCTTCTCCAACCCGGTGAGCTTCGAGGGCGAAATCGA
>NZ_DBNHSF010000153.1:0-17581 GCF_057143545.1 Candidatus Andeanibacterium sp. | reverse complement strand
CTGCGTGGCTAGGGCCGTTGCCCTGGCTGGCTTGCTGCTGGCGCTCGCGCCGCCGCCTGCCCTGGCCGAGGAATCCTGCGCGATGGCCCCGGCGGACCAGCAATGGCTCGCGGCTTCGCTCGACCAGTGGCGCGAAGTGCTGCGCACCGAATTGCGGCTGACGGACCAGACGCTGCCTACGGTCTGGGCAGTCGACGCGCATTGCACTTTCAGCCTTCCCGGCGGATCGTTCGCAGGGATGACCGCCGCTCCGCACCCTGTTGACAGCGCCGCGCTGCCGGTTGTCGGCACGATCCCAATCGGACCGATTTCCTTTGCCTTCGCTGCCGATGGTTTTGCGATGAGCCTGCCCAGCGTCTGGCGCGCCAGCGGCGTCTCCAGCCCGCTGGGCCTCGAGCGGCTGATGACCGGCGTGTTGCTGCACGAGATCATGCACACGCGGCAGGCGCAGATGATCGGAGCCGTCGTCGAGCCCGCCGCCTATGCGGCTGGCCTGGACGATGACGATATCCACGACGATTTCGTGCAGGAGCGGTTTGCCGAAGTGCCCGGCTATCGCGCCGCCTACGAGGCCGAGCGTGACACACTGTTCGCGGCGGCTACGGTGCCGGACCACGCCGGTGCGCGTGGCCTCGCCGCCCATGCGCTGCACCTGATGCGGCAGCGGCGCGCGCGCTATTTCTCCGGCGACGACGCGCATTTCCGCGCCTTCGACGACGTGTTCCTGACCATGGAAGGCAGCGGACAGTGGCTGGTCTACCGCTACCTGCTCTCCCCCGCAGGCGGCGCCGCCACGCCCGAGGCGGCGCTTGCGGAAACCCGGCGCGGCGGGCGCTGGTGGACCCAGGACGAGGGCCTTGCGCTGGTGCTGGTACTCGACCGCCTGCTGCCCGACTGGCGCGAGCGCATGTTCCGCGATCCCGACTGGCTGGCGGAGAACCTGCTCGCTGCTGCGGTGGCAGGCTAAAGCGGTGGACCGCGCGCACACCTGCTGGTAGCGGCCCGCCACCATGTCCAGCCGCCGCACATTCGCCATCATCTCGCACCCCGACGCGGGCAAGACCACGCTGACCGAAAAGCTCCTGCTGCAAGGCGGGGCGATCCACCTTGCCGGTGAGGTCAAGGCCCGCGGACAGGCCCGCCGCGCGCGCTCGGACTGGATGAAGATCGAGCAGCAGCGCGGGATCTCCGTCACCAGTTCGGTGATGACCTTCGAGAAGGACGGGATCACCTTCAACCTCCTGGATACGCCGGGCCACGAGGACTTTTCCGAAGACACATATCGCACGCTGACCGCGGTCGATTCGGCAATCATGGTGATCGATGCCGCGAAAGGCATCGAGCCGCAGACCCGCAAGCTGTTCGAGGTCTGCCGGCTGCGCAACGTACCGATCATCACCTTCGTCAACAAGGTCGACCGCGAGGGGCGCCCGCTGTTCGAAATCCTCGATGAAGTCGCCGACGCGCTGGCGCTCGACGTGTCGCCGCAGAACGCGCCGATCGGGATGGGCGGGCTGTTTCGAGGCGTGCTCGATTTCGCCAGCAACACGGTCAGCCTGCCCGAAGGCGAGAGCAAGGAATTCCTCGGCAAGCGGGAACCGCTTGGGGAACTGCCCGCCGATCTGGCAGAGGAAATCGAGCTGGTGCGCGAAGCCTATCCCCAATTCGATCTCGCCGCCTATCGCAATGGCGACCTGACGCCGGTCTACTTCGGTTCCGCGCTCAAGAATTTCGGGGTCAGCGAATTGATCGGCGCAATCGCGCGCTGGGCTCCGCCACCGCGCCCGCAGCCGAGCGAAAACGGCGAAGTGTCGCCAGACAAGGACGAGGTCACCGGCTTCATCTTCAAGGTCCAGGCCAATATGGATCCCCAACACCGCGACCGCATCGCCTTCATGCGGCAGGTCTCGGGGACCTTCAAACGCGGCATGAAGCTGACGCCCTCCGGGCTCGGCAAGCCAATCGCGATCCATTCGCCGATCCTGTTCTTTGCGCAGGATCGCGAGATTGCCGACACGGCCGAGGCCGGCGATATCATCGGCATCCCCAATCACGGCACCTTGCGGGTCGGCGATAGCCTGTCCGAAAGGAACGATGTCCGCTTCACCGGACTGCCCAATTTCGCGCCCGAAATCCTGCGCCGGATCGTGCTCAAGGACCCGACCAAGACCAAGCAATTGCGCAAGGCGCTCGACGATTTGTCGGAGGAAGGCGTGATCCAGGTGTTCTATCCCGAAATCGGGGCGCAATGGATTGTCGGGGTGGTCGGCCAGCTCCAGCTCGACGTGCTGGTTTCGCGGCTGGAGGCCGAATACAAGGTCGAAGCGTCGCTCGAACCAGCCCCGTTCGACACGGCCCGCTGGATAAAGGGAGCACAGGCCAAGCTGGACGAGTTCGCAGGCTTCAATCGCGCCAACCTTGCGCGCGACCGGGATGGGGACCTCGTTTTCCTGGCCAGGTCCGCCTGGGATGTCGGCTACCAGCAGGAGAAGAACCCCGAGCTCACCTTCAGCGCGACCAAGGAGCGATAACCGGCTTGCGGCTCAAATTCGCCAGTTACAACATTCACAAGGCGGTCGGCACCGACGGTCGCCGCGATCATGACCGGATCATGCGCGTGATCCATGAGATCGGGGCGGACGTTATCGCATTGCAGGAAGTCGACCTTCGATTTGGCAGCCGGGCGAGCGTACTTCCCAGGGCGCTGATCGAAGAGGCAGGCTACGCCATCGATCCGCTGTTCATGCGGCCGGCAAGCCTCGGCTGGCACGGCAATGCCATCCTGGTCCGCCGGGATATTGCCATCATCGATGCCGGTCCGATCGATCTGCCGACGCTTGAGCCGCGCGGCGCGGTCAGGGTCGATCTTGAACGCGAGGGAAAGCGCTTCCGGGTCGCCGGGATGCATCTCGACCTTTCGGGTTTCCGCCGGCGTCACCAGATCCGTTCGATCCTCGGCGACCTCGCCGGATGCCATGCGGTCATGCTGGGCGACTTCAACGAATGGTCGCTGCGCGGCGGGAGCACGGACGAATTCGATTCCGGCTGGGAGGTGATCGCACCGGGCAAGAGCTTTCCGAGCCGCCGCCCGCTCGCACCGCTCGACCGGATCGCCCATTCGGCGCAATGGCGATTGATCGATGCAGGCGTCTATCACCATGCGCTTGCCGTCAGCGCTTCCGACCATTTGCCGGTCTGGGCCGTGCTGGAGCTGGCTGCACAAAAATGAGGCAGCGTGCCCAAGATTCGGGCGCGCCAACTCGTTAACTTCCGCAAAAGAATCGTTAATTCCGACTTGATCTCCCGAATCCTGCAACTGGCACGCTTGTTGCACACCTCGTCTCCAGCCGGGAATGACACCGGTAAGCAGACAGGGGTTTGAGATGAAATTCATCATCGCCATCATCAAACCGTTCAAGCTCGACGAGGTGCGTGAAGCTCTCGGCGCCATCGGCGTCGCCGGCATGACCGTGTCCGAGGTCAAGGGCTTCGGACGGCAAAAGGGCCAGACCGAGATTTACCGCGGGGCCGAATATTCCACGAATATGCTGCCGAAGGTGAAGATCGAGATCGCCGCGACCGACGCGCTCGCGGACCAGGTCGTCGAAACCATCAAGGAAACCGCCAGCACCGAAAGCATCGGCGACGGCAAGATTTTCGTGCTGGATCTCGCTTCCGCGACCCGCATCCGCACCGGCGAAGCCGGGGACACCGCGCTGTGATCGGCGCGCTCGAATTGAGGGATAACACCATGATCCGCAAACTTATCTGCGGCGCGGGCGCTCTTGGAGCGTCGATGTTCGCCGCAACCGCCGCCTGGGCGCAGGAAACTGCAGAAGCCGTGGCCGACGCGGCGACCGAAGCCGTCGATGCGGCCGTCGCCGCTGTACCCGCCGAGGTGGCCGAGGCCGCCGTCGAGGCAGCGCCAGCGGTCGCCAATCCGGGCAACAACGCCTGGATGATGACCGCCACTATCCTCGTCCTGTTGATGATCCTCCCGGGTCTCGCGCTGTTCTATGGCGGCCTGACCCGTTCGAAGAACATGCTCTCGACCATGACCCAAGTTGGCGCGACTGCCGCGCTGGCGATGGTCGTCTGGGTGATCTGGGGCTATTCCACCGCGTTCGGTCCGACTCCGCCCGAAGGAACGCTGGCCCAGTTTATCAGCGGCGGAAGTTTGTTCCTGTCATCGGTGACGCCAAACACAACCGCTGCGACATTCTCCGACGAAGTAATCAGCGAATACGTCTTTGTGTGCTTCCAGATGACTTTCGCTGCGATCACCGCAGCGCTCGTCCTTGGCGCCACGGCGGAACGCATGAAGTTTTCCGCCACCATGCTGTTTGTGCCGATCTGGCTGACGATCGTCTATTTCCCGATCGCGCACATGGTTTGGGCTGGCGGCGGCTTGCTCTTTGAAATGGGCGCCCTCGATTTCGCCGGGGGTACGGTCGTCCACATCAATGCGGGCGTCTCGGGCCTCGTGCTTGCCTATTTGCTCGGCAAGCGCCGCGGCTATCCGCACGAGCCCATGCCGCCCCACTCGATGACGCTGACCATGGTCGGTACCGGCCTGCTGTGGGTCGGCTGGTTTGGCTTCAACGCCGGTTCGGAACTCGAAGCCGACGGAATCGCTGGCCTGGCGATGATGAACACGTTCATCGCCACTGCTTCCGCCGGGCTCGCCTGGATGGTCCTCGAAAAGCTGCTTGGCCACAAGCCATCGTCGCTGGGCTTCTGTTCGGGCATCATCGCCGGTCTCGTGGCCGTCACCCCCGCAGCCGGCAATTCCGGCCCGATAGGTGCGCTGGTGCTTGGCGCGGTTGCAGCGATCGTCTGCTACTTTGCGGTAGCGAAGGTGAAGGGCGCGCTCGGTTACGATGACTCGCTCGACGCTTTCGGCATCCACGGCATTGGCGGCATCGTCGGCGCGATTGGTACCGGTATTGTCTACCAGCCCATGTTTGGCGGGCCGGGCGACGGCTCGACCGCAATGGCTGCCCAGGTGACCACCCAGATCATCGCTGTGGCAGTCGCCATTGCCTGGGCTGCCATCGGTACGCTGATCGCAGGCTTTGTCGTGAAGCTTCTGATCGGCCTGAGGGTCTCCGAGGAAACCGAAGTCGAAGGTCTCGACATCGGCGATCACGGGGAGCGGGCCTACAACTAGACACCAAGTTTGGCGGGGTCGGGGCTCCTCTCCTCCCCCGATCCCGCCTGACGACGTTCCTCCTGCGAACGCAAACTTTCCAAGGGCCGGGGCGCGATGCCTCGGCCCCTTTTTCTTGTCCCGAGCAGCTCGACACAGCTTGGACTGGACGAAAGCCGCCGGACTTGCTTTCTATTGCGCCATGCGTGCCAGGCTTGCTGCCGGGGTCCATGGGGAAGCAGAAAGGGATGTTCGAATGAAATACATCATCGCCATCATCAAGCCGTTCAAGCTGGACGAAGTGAGGGAAGCGCTCGCCGGGGTTGGCGTCGCCGGCATGACTGTATCGGAGGTCAAAGGCTTCGGTCGCCAGAAGGGCCAGACCGAGATCTATCGCGGTGCCGAATATCACACCAACATGATGCCCAAGGTAAAGATCGAAATCGCGGTGTCCGACGAGATTGCGGCACAGGCCTGCGAGGCGATCCAGCAGGCAGCGAACACCGATTCCATCGGCGATGGCAAGTTGTTCGTTCTCGAACTGGCCGAAGCGACAAGGATCAGGACCGGCGAAACCGGGAACAATGCCCTTTGAATTCGTCAGGGGCCTCGTCTTCCCGAAAATAGCGAAACTGCCAAGGTGACAAGCGACATTTCATGTCCTAACGCGGCTCCTTCGCGGGGAATCTATCCCCCAAGACCATCCAGACCGATTTGAACTGACGAAAGTATACAGATGCAGCAGGCAATGACCGATCGTCGCCTCGACGAGATGATCCAGAAAATCCAGACCGGCAGCATGCGAATGACCGACCAGGACGCGATTGCGATCGCTGGCCAGCTCTATAGTCGCGGACGCTACAAGCAGGCGGAAAATGTCTGTCGCCAGGTCATCGAGAGCAAGCCGCAGATCGCCGATGCCCATTCGATCCTGGGGGTCTCGCTGAGTGCGCAAGGCAATGCAAAAGAGGGCATTGCCAGCCTCAAGCGGGCTATCAAGCTGGCCCCGAAGATTGCCAGCTATCGTTCCAACCTGGGCGAAATCCAGCGCCAGAACGGGCAATTGGCCGATGCAATCTCGACCTTGCAGGAAGCTATCGAACTCGATCCCAGGAATGCCCAGGCCTATAACAACCTCGGCATTGCCCGGTTCGACAGCAAGAACTACGACGAAGCGATCGAAGCCTACAGCAAGGCGATCGAGCTCGATCCCAATTTTGCCGAAGCACACAATAATCTGGGCAACGCCCAACGCCGAGCCGGCCGGTTCGATCAAGCGATGGATTCTTACCAGAACGCGCTCGCCATCCGCGAGCGTTACCCCGAAGCCTACAACAATATGGGAACCCTGCTGCGCGAGCAGGGCAAGATGGACCAGGCCGAGCATGCCTTGCGCAAGGCGGTCGCGCAGAACCCCGCCTATGTCGAGGCGCATAACAATCTCGCGTCGATCTATTTCCAGGAAAAGAAGGAAGTCGATGCGCTGCGCCAGCTGAGCGAAGTGCTCAAGATTGCACCGAAAGATACCCGCGCGCTGGTGCTGACCGCGCGGATCCAGAATCGCCGCGGGAACCAGGCCGCCGCCGAGCAGGCTTGCCGGATCGTGATCCAGGAGGAGCCCGAAAATGCCGAAGCGCTGACCGTGCTTGGCCAGGTCCTGCACGAGACCGACCGGTTCGACGAAGCGCTCCAGGTGCTTGAAAAGGCCTGCGAGCTTGCCCCTCGCAACCCCGAAACGCTCAATTTCTACGGGGTGACGCTGAAGTCGGTCGGACGGCTGGACGATGCGCGCGACCACATCCTCAAGGGCATCGAACTCAATCCCAACATGTTCGGAGCCTATGCCAACCTCAACGACCTGGTCGACTTTTCCAAGGAGAAGGAACTGTTCGACCGGATCGAAACCGTGATGGAATCGGTCAAGAACAAGGAAGCCGACTGGCTGCTCCCGCTGCACTATGCCTATGCCAAGGCGCTCGACGACAACAAGCAGCACGAGAAGGCGCTCGAGCATTACATCGCCGGGGGCAAGCTCAAGCGCAAGCAGCTGGCTTACAACGAGCAGGAAACCGTCAAGTTCTTCGAGGACATCAAGGCGGCTTTCCCGGCAAAGATCTTCAAGGACCGTCCCTATGAAGGCAACGAAACCAGCCGCCCGCTGTTCATTGTCGGCATGCCGCGTTCGGGCTCGACGCTGGTCGAGCAGATCATCTCCAGCCACAAGGATGTCTACGGCGCGGGCGAAGTGAAGTATTTCAGCCAGGCGCTGCACCGCCTGCGCGACCGTTTCCCCTCGCTTTCCCGCTATCCGGCGATCGTCGGCGAAATGAAGCCAAACCATTTCAAGCTGGTGGCCGACGGTTACGAAAAGGCGCTGTTCAAGAATGCCGGTGACGCCAAGATCGTGACCGACAAGCTGCTGACGAATTACTTCTTCGTCGGCTTGCTGCACATCATGTTCCCCCATGCGCGCTTTATCAACACGCGCCGGGACCCGGTCGACAGCAGCCTTTCGGCCTTCACCAAGCTGTTCAAGGACGACATGCCGCACAGCTACGACATGGGCGAAATGGGCCGCTACTATCGGCAGTACGACGCGATCATGAAGCATTGGGAAAAGGTGCTGCCGAAGGGCGTCTTGAAGGTTGTCGAATACGAGAAGGTCGTGGCCGATACCGAGAAGGAGGCCAAGGGCATCATCGATTTCCTGGGGCTCGACTGGGACGACAAGGTGCTCGAATTCTACAATTCGGGCCGTCCGGTAAAAACCGCCAGCGTCGCGCAGGTGCGCAAGCCGATCTACAAGACGTCAGTCAAGCGCTGGAAGAAATACGGCAAGGGCCTTCAGCCACTGGTCGATGCGATCGAAAAGGGCTGACCCGGCGCTTCCTGATCCGGATCAGGGGAGGGCCTGGCCGTCCCCTTTTTCGTCTGAGGCGGCACGCCGCATTTGCTCAAGGCCCTGCCAACGCTGGCGGATCGAATCCGAAGTCTCGCGGCTGCCGTCGTGCGACCAGCCCGGTTCGCGCCAGACATAGCTCCATTTGTGTCGCCAGGGCGCGTGCCACACATCGCGCAGGAGGCCGATCCATTCATGGAATACGGCCCAGAGCAGGTTGAAACTCCCGAGCTGCCTGACGATGCCATAGCGGATCCCGGTTCCCTCGAGCTCCGGCTGGAACGTCCCGAAGAGCTTGTCCCAGACGATGAATGTCCCGGCATAATTGCGATCGAGATAGACCGGATTCGTGGCGTGGTGGACGCGGTGATGCGAAGGCGTGTTCATGACTGCTTCGAACCAGCGCGGCAGCCGGCCGATCGCTTCGGTATGAATCCAGAACTGGTAGATGAGGTTGAGCCCGCCGCAGAACAGGATCATGACCGGGTGGAAGCCGATCAGCGCCAGTGGCCAGCGGAAAATGAAGCTGAGTGCGATAAAGCCGGTCCAGGTCTGCCTCAGCGCGGTCGAGAGGTTGTAATGCTGGCTTGAATGATGGTTTACATGGCTCGCCCAGAACCAGCGCACCCGGTGCCCGAAGCGGTGCGACCAGTAATAGGCGAGATCGTCGAGCACGAAGCACAGCACCCAGGCCCACCATTGCCAGCCGATCTCTAACAGGCGGAACTGGGCGATCCACACGAGCATCGCGAGCACGGCACTGGCGGCCAGGGCACCGGCCACTGTGCTTCCCAGGCCGAGGGCAAGCGAGATTGCGGTGTCCTTGGGCTCGTAAGCGCGCGACGAGCGAAAGCGCGACCAGATCATTTCCCCCAGTATCAGGAGAATGAAGGCCGGGATCGCGTAATCGACTGGGCTGAAGTCGGGCATGGCTAGCTACTTAGGGAGTTGATGCGGTTCTCCCAAGACCTGCTGGCTTCTCCCAGTTCGAGCGATACGACCGGGAAAGAAGCATCGCCGCTGTCGACGACCAGCCGCGAGTCCTCGCGGCGCGCGGAAGATTCCCGGCCAAGGAGCCGCGCCGCATGGTTCGAGCCATGCGGAACCAGCAGGATGATACGGCCTGCCGCATCCTCGCAGATTGCGCCCTTTCCGTCCGGGGCGATCGCGAAGCGGACCGGCTCGAAGCCGCAAAACGCGCTGTCGGCAAGGTCCTTCAGTTGCGCTTCGGTCTCAATCCGGGAGATGCCGCCGAGGCGCATGCGCCAGGCAATGTAGACCAGCAGGCTGATCGCCAGCAGCGAGCTCCCGAATTTCAGGAGCTCGGCTTCCATCACTCCCGTGCGGCTGCGTACGCGTCCATTGCCGCGCGCACCGGCGACACGTCATAGCCGGCCGCCGCCGCGGCTGCCGCGATCTCATCCGGATCGCCGCCGCTCTTCGCCTGGGCCAGCGACCACAGCAGCGTCGAACGCGTGCCGGATCGGCAATAGGCGAGAACCGGCCCCTCGGCATTGGCGAGCTTTTCCTCCATAGCGAGGACGTGGACGTCCGACAGTGTCGGCATGGTCACGGGAATCGCGGCATAGTCCATACCGGCGGCTCGCGCGGCGGCCTCGATTGCGCTTCCCGGAGTCTGGTCTTCGGCTTCGCCCTCGGGGCGATTGTTGATCACGAGCTTGATCCCCAGCGAGGCCGCCTCCGCAATATCGGCCGCGGTGACTTGCGGGCTCGCATAGACCGTGTCGGAGAGGCGCCGGAAGTCGCTCATGCCGCCCGTTCCATCTCTGCCTTCTTTTGTCTGCGCCTGCGTGCGACCATGTTCAAGCCTTCGACCGCGACCGAAAATCCCATCGCCGCGTAGATATAGCCTTTCGGAACATGGAAACCGAATCCGTCGGCAATCAGCACCAGTCCGATCATCACCAGGAAGGCCAGGGCAAGCATCACGAGGGTCGGGTTCTTTTCGATGAATCTGGCAAGCGGATCGGCGGCAACCATCATGATTCCGACGGTTACGACAACCGCCGTCACCATGATCGGAACATGGTCGGTCATGCCCACGGCGGTGAGAATCGAATCGATCGAAAACACGAGATCGAGCGCGATGATCTGGGCTATCGCCGCGCTGAACGTGATTTCGGCGACTCCCTTGCTGTGATCCAGGAGCTCTCCCGTTTCCTCCTCCGGATCGATTGTGTGATGAATCTCCTTGGTCGCTTTCCACAGCAGGAACAGGCCGCCGGCCAGAAGGATCAGGTCACGTCCGGAGAACTCGGTTTCGAAGCTTGGCACACCCTGGGGGCTGGCGGCGCCCTCCAGGCCGAGATCGAACATCGGCGTCTGCAGGGTTACGATCCAGCCGATCAGCATCAGCAATGCGATTCGCATCATCAGCGCGAAGAAAAGTCCGATCCGGCGCGCCTTTGCCTGCTGGTGCACAGGCAATTTGTTCGAGAGAATTGCGATGAAAACGAGATTGTCGATTCCCAGGACAACTTCCAGGACAATCAGGGTGATCAGGGCCGCCCAGGTTGACGGCTCGGCAAACAAGGCGATGATATCCATGAATCAACTCTCTGCCCAAGGCACGACCGGCTGGCAAGCGGTTGCAAGTGTAGCTTGCCGGATCGGCACCCGCAATCGACCTGGCGCGTTAAATCATTCGCCTGAATAACAATTTTGCGTTATGATTGAGTCGATTGACGGGGTGGTTCCTGCTTGCCAGCCCATACAACCGGCGGAAATTCGTCCGTTTCGCCGGATATCTTTGTGGGCGAAGTGAAGGTGCATTGGGTTTCATGGGTTTTGACAGAGGGCGTCGCGGCCGGGGACGCGACAAACGTGACCGGATAGGCGAGGAAGGATTTGATCCTTTTATGGACGGCGGTGCCGAGAGGTTCGGCGGCCCGGACCGGTTCGGGGATTCCGACCGTAGCGGCGGTGGCGATCGCGGGGGTTTTGGCGATCGTGGCCCGCGTGGCGGCGGATTTGGCGGCGGCGACCGAGGCCCGCCCCGTGGCGGGGGAATGCCTGCCCAGGTCGTCGGCACAGGCAAGGGCAAGGTTAAATTCTTTAACGCCGGCAAGGGCTTTGGCTTCATCCAGCAGGATGAGGGCGGCGAGGACGTGTTTGTGCATATCAGCCAGGTCGAGCGCGCCGGTCTTGAGGGACTTGCCGAAGGACAGGAACTGGCCTTCAATCTCGTCGATCGCGGCGGCAAGATTTCGGCCGCCGATCTGCAGATTGTCGGCGATGTGATTCCGGTGGAGCAGCGCCAATCGGCCCCAGCGCGGCAGCGGACCGGAGAGAAGGCGACAGGAACCGTGAAGTTCTTCAATTCGATGAAGGGCTTCGGCTTCATCACCCGCGACGATGGCGAGGCCGATGCTTTCGTCCATATCAGCGCGGTCGAACGTTCAGGTCTATCCGAACTCAACGAAGGCGACCGGCTTGAATTCGAACTCGAGGTGGACCGACGAGGGAAATATTCGGCGGTCAACCTTGTGCCCGTTCAAGGCTGATCGGCCGGCGCTTCGCCCGGCGGTTTGACCAGGCATCCGCAAAGTCATAAATGGGAAGCAATGGCGGCCTCGCGGCCGCCTTTTCTCGTTCGCGTCAAAGACGCCCAATTGAATTCGAAGGATCAATGAATGTCGATCACCCCGTTGATGCCCGTCTATCCCCGGTGCGGCGTCCGGCCCGTAAAGGGCGAACATTGCCACCTGATCTCGGAAGACGGCACGCGCTATCTCGATTTCGCCGCCGGCATCGCCGTCAACCTGCTGGGCCACTCGCACGCTGGCCTGATCAAGGCGATCCAGGACCAGGCCGCAACGCTGATGCACGTTTCCAACCTCTATGGCAGCCCGCAGGGCGAGAGGCTGGCCCAGCGGCTGGTCGACCTGACCTTTGCCGATACGGTGTTCTTCACCAATTCCGGCGCCGAGGCAGTCGAATGCGCGATCAAGACGGCGCGCGCCTATCACCAGCATGTGGGGAATGACGGGAAATTCGAACTGATCACCTTCAACAACGCGTTCCACGGCCGGACCATGGCGACCATCAGTGCTTCGAACCAGGAGAAGATGCACAAGGGATTCCTGCCCTTGCTCCCCGGCTTCAAATATTGCGAGTTCGACAATCTCGAGATGGCAAGATCGCTGATCGGACCCAATACCGCAGGGTTCCTGGTCGAACCGGTGCAGGGCGAAGGCGGAATCCGGGCAGGCTCCGAAGAATTCATCAGGGGTCTCCGCAATTTGTGCGACGAACACGACCTGATGTTGATCTTCGACGAGGTGCAGACCGGCGTGGCGCGGACGGGAACGCTCTATGCCTATGAACAATACGGCATCGAGCCCGACATCATGGCGACCGCCAAGGGCATTGGCGGCGGCTTCCCGCTCGGCGCATGCCTGGCTACCGAAAAGGCCGCGCGCGGCATGGTGATCGGCTCGCATGGGTCGACCTATGGCGGCAACCCGCTCGCCATGGCGGCCGGCAGTGCGGTCCTCGACGTTGTGGCCAATGACGATTTCCTCGCAGAAGTGAGGAGCAAGGGCGAAAAGATTCGCACCCGGCTGGAGCAGTTCATCGGCAATTATCCCGAACTGTTCGACAGCATTCGGGGCAAAGGCCTGATGCTCGGGATCAGGATGAAGGCCGAGCCACGACCGTTCATGGCGCATTTGCGCGACAACCACCAATTGCTGACCGTGGCCGCGGGCGACAACACCTTGCGCGTGCTGCCGCCGCTGGTGATCGGCGATGCGGAGATCGACGAGTTCTTCGAAAAGCTCTCCGCGGGTGCGGCCGACTACCGGGCTCCGGAAGACTGATCATGGTCCGGCATTTTCTCGATCTTTCCGATGCTGGTGGCGATGCGATCGCGGCGATGATCAGCGATGCCATCGATCGCAAGGCCGCGCGAGCCGGCTGGCCCAAGGGCAGGCCCGACGGGGATGCCCCGTTGGCGGGGCATGTGCTGGCGATGATATTCGAGAAGAATTCGACGCGAACCCGCGTCAGTTTCGATATCGCCATGCGGCAATTGGGCGGTGGTTCGTTCGTTCTCGAGGCCGGGACATCGCAGCTGGGCCGGGGCGAAAGTATCGCCGATACGGCGCGGGTGCTGAGCCGGATGGCGGATGCGATCATGATCCGGACCGACGACCATTCCAAGGTCGAGGAGATGGCCCGGCATGCGAACATCCCGGTGATCAACGGGCTCACAGATCGCTCGCATCCGTGCCAGATCGTGGCCGACTTGCTTACCATCATCGAGCACGGCAAGGCACTGCCCGGCCTCGAACTCGCCTGGCTGGGCGACGGCAACAATGTCCTTCACTCGCTGCTCGAGGCTGCCGCGCTGATGAAGTTCAACATTCGCGTGGCGACGCCCAAGGGTTACGAGCCGGAGCCGGAATTCGTCGAGCTCGCCCGTAGGGCCGGGTCCGAAATACGCCTGACCAACGATCCCGCGGCCGCTGCAAGTGATGCCGACATTGTCGTGACCGATACCTGGGTTTCGATGGGGCAAGACCATGCCCACAACAAGCTGGCGGCGATGGCTCCGTTCCAGGTCAACGCCAGGCTGATGGAAATGGCGAAGCCGAGCGCCAAATTCCTGCATTGCCTGCCGGCCCATGTTGGCGAGGAGGTGTCCGAGTCTGTGTTCGAAGGGCCCCAATCAGTCGTCTTCGACGAGGCAGAAAACCGGATCCATGCCCAGAAGTCAGTGCTGCGCTGGGTATTCGGTCAATTGTGAGCCGAGCGCGTTGAGCGAAATTGTCCCGATCCTCGAGGATGAAACGGGTTTCGACCGCCTGCTCCTTTTCACCTTGCCGAGCCGCAATGTGCGGGGCCGGCTTGTGCGGCTGGGGCCGGTGCTTGAGGAAATACTCGCCGCGCATGATTATCCCATTCAGGTCAAGCGCTTGCTTGCGGAAGCGCTGGCTCTGACCGCCCTGATCGGAGGACTGCTCAAGAATCAAGGCAGCCAGTTGACGATCCAGGCACAGGCCGAAGGCGGCGCCGTCGCCTTGCTTGTCTGCGACTACCGGGAAGGCGCGTTGCGGGGCTATGCCCAGTTCGACGCCGGGAAAGTGGATCGACTGGATTCGAACCCTTCGCTCGAAGCGATATTCGGCAAGGGTCACCTGGCGATGACCTTCGATGTGGCCGAGACCGGTTTGCGCTACCAGGGCATTGTACCACTCGAAGGCGCATCGCTGAACGCCGCCTGCGAGGCCTATTTCGCACGGTCCGAACAGGTGCCGACCCTTATCCGGCTGGGCGTGGATTTCGACGGCCGGAATTGCGTGGCGGGCGGGCTGCTTGTCCAGCACCTCGCCGAGGGAGAGGCAGGGCGGGAGCGGCTCCATGTCCGGATGGATCATCCCGAGTGGGAGCATGTGGCGATCCTCGCCGAAAGTACGCGTCACGCAGAACTGGTCGATCCGGGCCTGTCGCTCGAAGCGCTGGTGTGGAGGCTGTTCCATGAAGAACGCGAGGTGAGAGTCGAGCCGGGTGCCCGGCTTGCGCGCGGCTGCCGCTGTTCAATCGAGCATTATCGGGCGGTGTTGGGACGGTTTCCCGAGCAGGATCTTGAAGACATGCGTGACCAGCAGGGCCTGATCACGGTCGATTGCGCATTCTGCTCGCGGCTGTTCGAAGTTAAGATCTAACGGTTCGTCGCTCGTAAAGGGCAATTTGTCGTTCATATTTGTTGTGCTATCAAGATTTGCCAATTCCGGACCAACCATTCGAGTCCACTGACATGCATTTGAAACAGCTTCACAGCCCTTGGCGGCGATTGACCATGGCAATGGCTGCCATTGGTATGCTTGTTGCGCCCGCGACCGCGCAGGCACCGGAGCTTGCCATGCTCGACGGGCTGAGTGCCGGGCTGTGGCAAATCAACATCCGCGGCGAAGACACGAGCAAGCGGGTATGCCTGAGGACCGGGAGGGAGCTGATCCAGCTTCGTCATGAACGGGCGAATTGCAGCCAGTTCGTTGTCCAAGACGAGGCCAGCCAGGTGACCGTGCAGTATTCCTGTCCGGGCAATGGCTATGGCCGCACGACGATCAAGCGTGAGACGTCCCAACTGGCCCAGATCAACAGCCAGGGGATCGAGGGCGGCCTGCCGTTTCATTTCAACGCGGAGGCGCGCCGGATCGGCAGCTGCTGATCGCTTGCGCATCGCTTGCCAGCGGGTCGGTCGCAGGCTAGCCCCGGCCGGATGGGCGCACTTCCTGGAGATCCTGGCAAGCCGGCGGTGGTCCTGCTTTCGGGCGGCCTCGATTCGATGGTCACCGCGGCGCTTGCCGTCGAGCGGGGCTTCGTCCTTCACGCCCTGACAATCGACTATAACCAGCGCCATCGCCGGGAAATCGAATCCGCAAAGGCAATTGCCGCGGCGCTTGGTGCGGAGCGGCACGTCACCCTGCCCCTTGACCTGAGGCGGTTCGGCGGTTCGGCGCTGACCGACGATATCCCCGTACCGAAGGATGGCGTGGGCAGCGACATACCCGTGACCTATGTCCCGGCGCGCAACCTGGTTTTTCTGTCGCTTACATTGGCCCTGGCCGAAGCCTCTGGCGCGCGCGACCTGTTCATCGGGGTCAATGCACTCGATTACTCGGGCTATCCCGATTGCCGGCCAGAGTTCATCGCCAGTTTTGCCGAGACGGCTCGCCTGGGTACCAAGGCGGGGGTCGAGGGTGAGCCGTTCACGGTGCACACCCCACTCCAGCACCTCGGCAAGGCGGACATCGCGCGGGAGGCGGCAAGACTGGGGCTCGATCCTGCGATGAGCTGGTCATGCTATGACCCGACACCACAGGGCCTCGCCTGCGGTGCGTGCGATTCCTGCAGGTTGCGGCGCAAGGGCTTCGCCGATGCAGGGCTTGAAGACGCGACCGTCTATGCCGACGACGCACCGCCGATATGAACAGCGCGGGAGAGGAAGCCTCGGGACAGGGAACCGATGCCAGGGCAGCGCCTTACGCCTGGTACGGGCTGGGTGTCCTGGTGCTGGTCTACATGATCAACTTCATTGACCGGCAGATCCTCTCGATCCTGGCCAACGACATCAAGGCCGATCTCGGCATGTCCGACGCCGATCTCGGGTTTCTCTACGGCACGGCGTTCGCAATCTTCTACGCGCTGTTCGGCATCCCGCTCGGGCGGCTGGCGGACGGCTGGCACCGGGTAAGGCTGCTGAGCCTCTCGCTCGCGCTGTGGTCGCTCATGACCACGCTGTCCGGCTTTGCGCGCAATGCGGCGACCCTGACTGTCGCGAGAATTGGCGTGGGAGTCGGCGAGGCCTCCGCCACCCCGTGCGCTTATTCGCTGATTGCCGACTGGTTCCCGGCCAGGCTCCGAGGCACGGCGATCGGGATCTATTCTGCCGGGCTGTTTGTCGGGAGCGGACTGTCGCTCCTGATCGGCGGGCTGATCGTCGAGGGATGGAATTCGGCATATCCCGAGGGGACGGCGCCGCTCGGATTGGCGGGATGGCAGGCTGCCTTCATCGGAGTCGGCCTGCCCGGCCTGTTGCTGGCGATCTGGGTATTTTCGCTGCGCGAGCCGGATCGAGGCGCGATCGATGGCCTGCCGAGCGGCGGGGACGCTCACCCGTGGCGCGTATTCGGCACGCAATTGCTGGACCTTTTGCCGCCGTTCACCCTGCTGGGGGCTGCACGGCGGGGCATCGGCGCGCTTGTTCGAAACCTTGCAGGGGCTGCCCTGGTCGCGGTGGCCGCCTGGTTGCTCGTTTCTGCAACCGGCAATCTGCAGCAATTCCTGTTTCTCGGGATCGGCTATTATGCCGTCTTCAGCTGGGCATGCGCGCAGCGCGACCGCGATCCCGCCGCGTTCAACCTGACCTGGGCTTCGCCGGCCTTCATGGCGATCGTCATCGCCTATGGGGCGGATTGCTACCTGGGCTACACCGTCACCTATTGGGCCGCACCCTATGCCGAGCGGATGTTTGCGCTCGACAAGGCGCAACTGGGCCTGCTGCTGGGCGCGCCGGCGGCCCTCGGGGGGTTCCTCGGCGTGATTGCGGGCGGAAGGATAGCCGATGTGCTGCAGGCGCGTTTTGCGTCCGGGAGATTGATGGTTGTCGCTTTCGCCTTGGCCGCATCGGCGCCGATCGTGCTCGCCGGATACAATACTGACAGCGTCACGCTGTTCGTGGCGCTGCATTTCGCCGTCCAGTTCACCACCTCCTCTGCATTGGGCGCTGCGGGCGCCGCCAGCCAGGCGTTGGTCCTGCCCGGATTGCGTGGCACGGCAACGGCGATATTCCTGCTCGGCGCGACCCTGATCGGCCTCGGTCTCGGGCCGTTTACTGCCGGCCATGTTTCCGAAGTCACCGGCGACCTGGCATTCGGCATCCAGACGTCGTTGATCGCGGTGCCGGTCGGCCTGGCCGCCCTTTACGTGGCGGCGCGCGCTACGCCCGACGCAAACAGGCGAAGGCAGCGCGCCGCCGCTCTGGCCTAGCCCGGCAATATTCCGGC
>NZ_DBNHSF010000152.1:0-19668 GCF_057143545.1 Candidatus Andeanibacterium sp. | reverse complement strand
AGCGCGTGCTGCCGGACGACGAGGACGAAGCCGACGAGATCGGTTCGCTGAGCCAATCGGCCGAAGCGCTGCGGATCACCGCTTCCGCTCCCGCACGCTCGACCTCGATCGGCGCGGATTACGACGGTTGAGTGATCCGCCTGCCCCGCCACGGTGGGGCAACCGTCCGGCACCACGCGGACACGCTGACAGCAATCCACGATTGCGCCGATCTAAGGCGCGCAAGATCGAGTTCCTGCTGGGAGGACCTGAATTCATCAGGGGCCGCGAACTGCTGGACCTTGGTTCGGGTTCAGGGTTGTTGGCAGAATATTTCTCCGCAGCTGGCGCACGCGTAGTCGCGGCAGATCGCGATCCGGCTACGTTTGTGCCAGCCGATATCGCATGTCTGGAAATCGCGGACGATGCCCTGCCTTTTCCGGATGACCGCTTCGACATCGTGATCTTTAACCACGTAATCGAACATGTCGGCGACAGTTCGCAACAGGACCGCATCCTCGCCGAAATCAATCGCATCCTGCGGCCTGGAGGAACGCTGTATTTGTCAGTGCCGAACAAATATGCACTGATCGAACCACATTACCGCATTCCGCTGCTTGGCGCGCTGCCGAGGGGGTTGGCCGACATTCTGGTCCGGCGCGTTCGAGGCAAGCCGAACTACGATTGCCATCCGTTCAGCCATGGCTCGCTGCTGAGAAAGCTCGCGAGGCATTTCGACTCGGTCATGGATCGTTCTGTCGCGGCCTTTGAGTTCGCGGCCAAGAATGAATTCTCCGGAGCTGTCGGCGGCATATTGACGGCGATCCCCGCTGGTTTGGCCAGACTGGCGCTGCCGGTCTTCCCGACATTTATCGTCGTCGCTCGCAAGGCCCGGTAGAGGGATGCCCGAAATCCAGGTTTCGTCTTTTCGCCTTCTTCGCTAGTTTCAAGTAATAGGGGGGCTTATGAGCGACGTGCCGGAAGCCATCGGGTCCGTTGTCGCAGGTGCGGCCGTCGCACGGTCGGTCGAGCCGGAGCACGGTGAGGCACCGGCCGATCGCGGCCATTTCGCGGAGCAGGACTGCCTCAATTGCGGAACGCCGCTTGAAGGGCCGTATTGCCGGCAATGCGGCCAGGCCGCCCATCTCCACCGGACCCTCGGCGGGTTCCTGCATGATCTTGCCCATGGCGTGCTCCATCTCGACGGCAAGGTCTGGCGTACCTTGCCCATGATCGCCCTTCGTCCGGGCAGGCTGACCCGCGACTACATCGAGGGCCATCGCGCGCGTTACGTCTCGCCGATGGCGCTGTTCCTGTTCTCCGTCTTCCTGATGTTCGCGGTGTTCCAGCTTTCGGGCATCGTCGATCCCGGACCGAACGAACCAGGCGAGCTCGCGACGACCACCGATGCGGCAGGAACCATCGCGATCGGCGACGACGGCAAGGGCGGCGGCCGCGTCACGATCGACAAGACCGGCTGGGCATGGCTCGATGGCGGACTCGAGCATGCGGCCGAGAACCCATCGCTGTTGCTCTACAAACTCAAGGCCAACAGCTACAAATTTTCGTGGTTGCTGGTTCCGCTCTCGGTCCCGTTTGTATGGTTGCTGTTCGCCTGGAAGCGGCGCTTCGGGGTTTACGACCATGCGGTGTTCGTCACCTATTCGCTCTGCTTCGTGACGCTGTTCTATGTTGCCCTGTGGATCCTGAGCTGGACCTTCATCCCCGGCTTCCTGCTGTTGCTTGCGGGCCTGCTGGTCCCGCCGGTCCATATCTACAAGCAGTTGCGCGGCGCCTATGAGCTGCGCCGACGCTCCGCATTGTGGCGGCTCGCGGCGCTGATGGTGTTCATTCCCATCATCCTCGGCCTGTTCGTCCAGGCGTTGCTGGTGATCGGGCTGCTTGGCTAGAGCGATTTCGAGCCAGATGGAATCATCTGGCGACTCGGAAATCGCGGCAAGACAAGGTCCTGGAGCGTCGACTTTGATGCAATCAAAGTCGCTTGCGCTCCAGGCGTTACGCACCCTGCGGTGCCGCGTCTCCGGACCCGCCGAATTTCTTCCCAGCCTTGGGCACCGCACTGCCGCTCACCGGCCGCGCGGCGGGCGCGCTCGGCTGGTCGGGCCGGTCGATCTTGCCGTCCGCGAGCAATTGCTTGATCTCCTCGCCGGTCAGGGTCTCGTATTCGAGCAACGCCTGTGCGAGCAATTCGAGCTGGTCGCGATGCTTGGTCAGCAGCTGGGTCGCCTTGGCATGGGCCCCTTCGACCAGCGCACGGATTTCGGCATCGATCAGCTTGTTGGTCTCATCCGACATCATCGTGCGTTGGGTGCCGTACATGCCGAGATAGCCTTCCTGCTGCGCTTCGTATTGCAGCGGGCCGAGCTTGTCCGACATTCCCCATTTGGTGACCATGTTGCGTGCGAGGTCGGTGGCGTAATGGATGTCGGACGACGCGCCCGACGACACCTTGTCGTGCCCGAAGACCAGCTCCTCGGCCACGCGGCCGCCCATCGAGACCGACAGGTTCGCGTGCATCTTGTCGCGGTGGTATGAGTAATTGTCGCGTTCGGGCAGGCGCATCACCATGCCCAGCGCACGCCCGCGCGGGATGATCGTCGCCTTGTGGATCGGGTCCGATGCCGGCTCGTGGATCGAGACGATCGCATGGCCCGCCTCGTGATAGGCGGTCATCTTCTTCTCGTCCTCGGTCATCACCATGCTGCGGCGCTCGGCGCCCATCATGACCTTGTCCTTGGCGTCCTCGAATTCCTGCATCGCGACCAGGCGCTTGTTGCGCCGCGCGGCGAGCAGCGCCGCCTCGTTGACGAGATTGGCGAGGTCCGCGCCGGAGAATCCGGGCGTGCCGCGCGCGATCGTGCGCGGATTGACGTCGGGCGCCAGCGGCACCTTCTTCATGTGGACGCCGAGGATCTTTTCGCGCCCGTCGATGTCGGGAATCGGCACGACCACCTGGCGGTCGAACCGGCCCGGGCGCAGCAGCGCCGGGTCGAGCACGTCGGGGCGGTTGGTCGCGGCGATGATGATAATGCCTTCATTGGCTTCGAAGCCGTCCATTTCGACGAGCAGCTGGTTGAGCGTCTGCTCGCGCTCGTCGTTCGAATTGCCGAGGCCATGGCCGCGATGGCGGCCGACAGCGTCGATCTCGTCGATGAAGACGATGCAGGGCGCGTTCTTCTTCGCCTGTTCGAACATGTCGCGCACGCGGCTGGCGCCGACGCCGACAAACATCTCGACGAAATCCGAGCCGGAAATGGTGAAGAACGGCACGCCCGCTTCGCCGGCAATCGCGCGCGCCAGCAGGGTCTTGCCGGTGCCGGGTGAGCCGACCAGCAATGCGCCCTTGGGAATCTGTCCGCCAAGCTTCGAGAAGCGCTGCGGATCGCGCAGGAATTCGACGATTTCCTCGAGTTCCTCGCGGGCCTCGTCGATCCCCGCGACATCCTCGAATGTCACTCTGCCCTGACGTTCGGTAAGCAACTTGGCCTTCGACTTGCCGAAGCCCATCGCTCCCCCGCCACCGCCCTTCTGGACCTGGCGCAGCGCGAAGAAGGCAATGCCGAGAATCAACAGGAACGGCAGGGCGTTGATCAGGACCAAAAGAAGCATGCTTTGCTGCTGTGGCTCAACGCCGGAATATTCGACGCCATTCTCGTCCAGCAGCGTGGTCAGGCCGGAATCGCTGCCGACCGGAATGGTGGTGAAAGTATCGCCATTCTCGAGGCGGCCGACGATCCGGTCGGGCGCGATCTGCACTTCCGCGACCCCGCCCTCCATGACCTTTTCGCGGAATTCGGAATAGCCCATTGGCGCACCCTGCGGAGTTCCGGGATCGGAGAACATCGACACGACCAGCAACAGGGCAAGGAAGATCCCGCCCCATACGAGCAGGCTCTTGAGCCAGGGATTTCCGCCGGGTCCGTTGCCTTGATCGCCGTTTCCGTGCGGGTCGTTATCACCGTTCATGTGCGTCAACTGCCTTTCTGCCCGCCAATGTAGGCCTGACATGGTGAATGGCAAGTTAGCACCTGCGATTCAGTGCGCGGGATCAGAACCGCGTATCGGTCGGATAATCGCTGTAGAAATCGTTTTCGGCGGCGAAATTGGTGAAGCTCATCGAAATCGAGGGGTCGAGCGCCTCGACATGGTGCCACCAGCCGACTGGCAGGAACAGCGCATCGCCCGGTCCGATGGTGCAGCTCAGCCGCGTCGGCAGCGAAGGGTCGTCGGCGTCCCAGTCGCCGGGCTGGCGAAGGCTGAAGCAGTGCAGCATGTTCTTCATCCTTCCGACTTCCCATGAGGGAACCAGGTGGACCCGCTTGCGCCCGAGCACCTGCACCAGCAAATTGTTGGTAAGGTCGTGGTGGAACGGGGTCAGTGTACCCTTGGGCCCGAGCCAGAAAAAACCGTCGCGGCCGGCTCCGGGTACGAGCAGCGAGACCGGCGCAAGATCGTCCCACAGCTTCGCCAGCGCCTCGTTGTTGACCGTGCCGTTATAGGCGGTGAGGTAGAAATCGTTCGATTGCTCCTGCGACCGGATCGCCGCGGTCAGGTCGCGCATCCGAACCGTCCGTTTGTGGCGATCCTTGGCCAATTCGTAATCGCTGGCTGAATTGCGCGCGGCCTGCACTTCGACCACCGCGTCGCCGACCACATCGTCGAGATAATCGAGCGTCCATTTGGTCAGCGCGGGCCAGTGATCGACGAGCCCGGTCACGATCACCGGAAGATTGGCGCCATAGAAGTCGGCGAAGAACCGTTCCGGATCGATCTGGGAAACAGTCGGAACCGTCAGCCCACCCGGACGCAATGCGGCCAGCTTGCCATGTATCTGCAGGGTCCAGTCGCGCTTGGCCAATTGCCGCCCGAGGCGCATCGCCGCGTCGAACAGCGGATCCTTGCGGGCACGTTCGAGTTCGTAGTCGGCAACCTTCTCCGAAGCGCCCGAAGCCAGCAGCCGCTCGCGCACATCGCTGCCTTCGAGCAGCGCCTCGGCAATGAGCTCGCGCTTGCTGCTCATCCGCCGGCCGATCCATTTGCCGGTGATCGAACCGGTCCGCGCTCGCCATTGCGGGTCACATCGATCCGGCAGATCAGCCCGTCGCGCAGGCTGTATTCGACATGCACCGGCACTTCGACGAATTCGCCGCGTTTCAGCGGGGCGACCACGAAATCGGGCGCGTCGCTGGTGGCGGTAAAGCGGCTGATCGCGTCGATCGCGATTGTCTCGTCGCTGGCGCTGAAATTCTCGACCGTCACGCTCTCGCGCACGCGCTCGAACATCGGCCGGTAGAAATCGACAATCCCCTGTCGCCCCTTGATCTCGCCCACCGAAGACAGGGTCAGCATCACATCTTCGGTGTAGAATTCGGGAAAGCGCTCGCAATCGCCGTTGGAAAAGGCCGCGGCATAGGCATGGAAGGCGGCCACCTGGCTGGGGTGGGCGCCGAGCCGGGGCAGTTTGGTCACCCCCTGTTCGGGTGGCCAGGCCGAGGTCTTGAGCTCGACCACCTTGCCGTCCGCGTTCGAGCGATAGAGCGCGAAGAATTTCACCGTCAGCAAATCGCCGGGGAACATCGGGCCGAACGGGAATTCGGGCCGCGCTTTCGTCGCATGGAAATCCATGTCGACTTCGGCGAAGGTCAAGTCGCCTTCGGACAGCACCGCTTGCGGGCGGATGACTTCGCGTACCCCGTCATGCGCCCAGGCAAGGAATTCGCTCAGGCCCTGCTTGCCGCGCCTCTCGCCGCTGGCGCTGAGCATGGCGCAATCATCGGCAAAGAAGCGTTCCACCAGCGCGGCATCGTCGCCGGTATTGAACAGTTCGACATAAGCTTTGTAATCGAGCGCCATGGCTGCTCTTATGGCGGCCCGCACAGGATGAGGAAAGCCCGCTCATGACTGCCAGTTCGCCGCTGTTCTCGCGCTATCGGCTGGGGCAGCTCGACCTTGCCAACCGCTTCGTGATGCCGGCCATGCAGCGCGGCATGTGCGAGAACGGCAGGCCGACCGAGGCGTTGGCGCAATATTACCGGCGGCGGGCCGAAGGTGGCGTGCCGCTGATCGTCGGCGAGAGCGCCGCGATCGACCACCCGACCGCGACCCGCCAGCCGGCCTCGGCGTGGATCAATGCCGGAAGCCGCGACGCCTGGGCGCGCTGCGTCGAACAGGTGAACGAAGCCGGCGGCCACATGCTGATCCAGCTATGGCACGAAGGCGCGGTGCGCAAGGATGACGGGCTCTCGATCAGCCCTTCGGGCCTGGTCCAGCCGAACCGGTCCAACGGCCGCGCCGCGACGCTGGGCGAGATCGCCGAACTGGTCGATGCCTATGTCCGTTCGGCGCTTGTCGCGCAGGATGCGGGCGCGGCAGGGGTCGAGGTCCACGCCGCGCACGGCTATTTCCTCGACCAGTTCCTGTGGGCCGCGATCAACCGGCGGACCGACGGCTATGGCGGGCCGGATATCACCCAGCGGGCCCGCTTCCCGGCCGAAATCGTCGCCGCGATCCGTGCGGCCTGCGGGCCCGATTTCCTCATCTCGTTGCGGTTCTCGCAATGGAAGGAAGTCGATTACGATGCCCGCGTCGCCGCTACGCCCGGCGAACTGGAGACATTCACCCGGATCATGAAAGACGCCGGGGTCGATGTGCTGCATGCTTCGACCCGGCGCTTCTGGGACTCCGAATGGGACCACGACCATCGCAACCTCGCCGGCTGGACCAAGGCCAGCAGCGGCCTGCCGGTGATCACGGTCGGCAGCGTCGGGCTCGACACCGACGTGATGACGACCTTCATCGAAGGGCGCGATGCCAAGCCGCGCGTGACCGAAGCGATCGAGGACCTCGAGGCTCGGATCGCTGCGGGCGAATTCGATCTGGTCGCGGTCGGCCGGGCGCTGATCGGCGACCCCGATTTCGTCAGGAAGGTCGAAGCGCGCGATTACGCTGCGATCCGCCTGTTCAGCCGCGACGATCTCGGCACGCTCGAATGGGATACCGAGATCATCCACGCGGCGCACGCCTGAGCGATTTTTTCGTCGCTGCGACACAAAGAGACACCCCGCCAGTCGCCCGGCGGGGTGCCGATAGTCAAACTCGCTCTACGCGTCAGGCGTTCGGGTCGGCCGCGCCGGCCACCATGCCGCCATCGTCGCTGGCCTGCGGACCGGGAATCGGCGTCAACGTGTGGATCAGGCGGAACTTGCCGTCGATGTAGCGGAAGGTGTGCGAATCCGGCGAGGTGGCATTGCCGCCGAACCGGCAGAACACGTTGATCACGCCCGTTTCCACGTCGACCAGGTAATCGCGATGGGTGATGTAGAGCACGCCCGGCGGCATGCCGACCTCGCAGCTGGCGGTCGGGCTGCCCTGGCGATTGGTATAGGCCCCGCCTTCGAGCCGGGCGCAGGGCGTACCCCAGGGAATGTCGGTAAACTTGTCCGAAAACCCGTCGAGATAGGCATTGGCGCCGCGGATCATCTCGGCGGGATCGGTGCGCTGGTACTTGTGCAGCGGCCCCCAGTCCTCCTGCCTCGTATATTTGAGATAGGCATTGGCGTTGAACAGCCAGTGGCCGGGCTCGGTCACCAGGCTGTCGACCCGGATGATCTTGCCGTCATGGACGTAGAGCCGCGTGCCCAGGACATAGGGCTTGGGGCCATCGGTGACGATGATCTCGGTAAAGGTCTTGCAGCGCGTGTCGTCGTGGAAGCTCATCGCGTGGGCGATCGGCAGCGCCGTGTTCCATAGCCCGTCGGCCTGTTCGATCGTCTGCATGTTCTCGAGGTATTCGGCCTTTTCGTGCAGCGGCAGGCCGGCTAGGCTGCCGCTCCTTTGCGCCTCGACATAGGCGGCAGTCAGCTGTTTGAGCTCGTCGCGCGTGCAGGTCGGGTGATCGACCCGCTGGACATAGGGACTCGGCGGCGGCGCGTTCTGGGCGGTGGCCGGAGCCGCGGCGGAAATGGCGGCGATTGCGACGCCGCCCAGCAATATGTTCCTGATCATGTCCGGTGTTCTCCCAATTTCAACTCAGCGCACATCCACGGGCTCTTCGCTGCGGCACTGTTCATAGGTGCTCCAGCCCGAACAGATGCCGTAGGGCCCGCGGATGAAGATCGCCTCGATCCGGCTGATATTGCCCTTGTCGACCTTGAACAGCTCGCCGAGCTGCCAGGTCCAGTTGATGTTGCGGTGATCGAAGAAGGCGAAGGCGAACACCACCCCGCGCTCGATATCGACCGCGACGATCCGGCGGTCGCGAATGCCGGTGACGACGCCGATCAGCGAGGTTTCGAGCTGGCGCTTGCAGGTCTGGCGGTTGGGAGCGCTCGGGTCCGGCGGGCTGACCACGGTCATGCCGTTCTCGATCCGCAGGCAATCGTCGGTGAAGGGGTAATAGTCCTTGCCGGTGTTGCGCTCGACCGCTTCGAAATAGGCATTCGCCATTTCGACCAGTTCGGCGCGCGTGTGGCGCTCGGCCTCCGGAACGGCTTCGAGATAGCCCGGCCACGGGCTGCCCAGGGCCTCGACCGCCTGGCCGGTGGGAGGCCATGCGCCGGGTGCCGGTGTCGGCGCCGGACCGAGCGGGCGATCGGGACGCGCGACAATCTGCTCGACTTCGCTGATCTTGCCGCTGCGATCGACCCGCAGGCGCAAGGAAATGCCGACCGGATCGGCCGGAAGCTCGGCACCGGTAGCCGATGTCCGGCCCTGTTCCTTCACCGTCAGCAACGCGGCGACATTGCCGGTCACCACGTCCGGCACGATCAGGCGATAGCCCTCGACGCCTGAAGCGGTTGCCCACAGGCCCTCATTGCCGAAGGGCATCTGGACGCCGTTCTCGGTGAAGCGGACATGAGACGCGAAGATCGCGTTGGCAGCATCGCCGTCCACCATTGCCTGGACATAGGTCTCGACCGCGGCCTCGAGGCAAGCGCGCAGGCAGGTGTTGGGTTCCTGCTCCAGCGGCACGCCGGCCACCTGGGCGCTCGCCGGGCCGGCCAGCGTCGCGGAAAGTGCCAATGCGCCAAATGCCAAAGCGCGCAAGATCGATGTTTTCATGAAGCCCCTCTCCCGGTTTCCCTGATTCCTGCGTCGCGGACTAGAGCGACGATTCAGGCTTGCGCCCTTGGTAACGGCTCGAAGTCGGCCATGCCAAGCCTTGATTCGCGTTTCGGCAATCCTGTTACATAAAATTCCGCTGACAGCGCGGCCCTCTCTGCCACGGCGCAGCGCTTGCGGGCGCGGACTGCTTGCGGCATGGGCAGGCGGCGATTCTTTCCGATTCAGGATCAAGCGAATAGGCAATGGCGACTGACAATCCGCTCGATGGAAAACTGGTGGTCCTTGTTGGAGGCAGCGGCTTCCTCGGAAGGCATGTCGCGCAGGATCTGCTCGCCCGCGGCGCCAGGCTGAGGATCGCCTGCCGCAATCCGGAGAGCGCCTTCACGCTCAAGCCGCTGGCCAATCTCGGCCAGCTTCAGTTCGCGCGCTGCGATGTGACCAAGCCCGAGAGCCTCAAGGCAGTCATGGCGGGAGCCGATGCCGCCGCCTACCTGGTGGGCGCGTTCAAAGGCGATCTCGACCGGCTGCACGGCACGAGCGCGGGCCAGGCAGCCGAAGCGGCCAAGGCGGAAGGTGCGCAGAGTTTCGTGCTGGTGTCGGCGATCGGAGCGGATCCCGGGTCCGACAGCCATTATGCCAGCAGCAAGGGGGCGGGCGAACAGGCCGTCAAGCGGGCCTTCCCCAAGGCGACGATCCTGCGGCCCTCGGTGCTGTTCGGCGAGGACGACAATTTCATCAACATGTTCGCGGGTTTGATCGCGACCATGCCGGTGCTGCCGATTTTCGGGCCCGACGCGCCCATGCAGCCGCTTTGGGTCGACGATGCGGCGGCCTGCGTGGCCAATGCGCTCGCCGATCCCAGCTCGCATGGCGGCAAGACCTATGAGATTGCCGGGCCCGAAGTGCTGACGATGGGCGAGATCAATCGCAAGATCGCCGCCGCCCAGCAGCGCGAAAGGCGCTTCATCGAAGTGCCCGACGCGATCTCGGCGATCTTTGCGGCCCTGCCGCTAACGCCGATGAGCAGCGACCAGTGGGCGATGCTCAAATCCGGCAATACCGCTTCGGCCAGGCTTCCCGGCACCAGGGACCTCGGGGTTTCGCCCAAGCCGCTCGACCTGTTCCTCGACAAATGGATGACCCGCTACCGCAAGCATGGCCGCTTCGGCACGAAGGTGGGCGCGGTCAGGCGTTAATCGCCGGCACCATCTCCGCCACTGTCGGATGACAGCTCGCCCCCGGAACCGCCGTCCGGCAACGCCTTGAGCGGCTCGACCAGCAGGATCGCCCCGTCAGTCCCCACGATCCGCACCCGGTCGCCCTCGTCGACATCGGGTCCGCGCGCAATCCAGTCGCTGTCGCCATGGTGGATCCTTCCCTGCCCGTGTTCGATGGCTTCGGTCACGCGGGCGATCTGGCCGACCAGCCGGGCGCCCCGCTGGTTCATCAGCGGATCGGAGCTCTCGATCGGCCTTTCCTTCAGGAAGCGATGCGCCGAATAGGCGGCGATCAGCGAAATGAACACGAAATCGATAACCTGGAACGGCAGGCTGATATCGAAGGCCAAAGTAAGCAGGCCGGTGACGAACGCCGCGACCGCGAGCCAGATCAGGTAGACCCCCGGGATCAGGATCTCCATTCCAGCCAGGACTAGGCCCAGTGCAAGCCAGATCCAGTGCGCATCGATGCCGCCGAGCCAGTCCATCCTATTTACGCTCCGTCTGCGGCACGCTCGATCGCGGCGGCAGTGAAGTGGTGACATCGCCCTTCCGGTCGCCCATTACTTCGCGAGCGAGTTCTCCGATCCCACCCAAAGTACCGATCAGCTGGGTTGCCTCGACCGGGAACAGGATCGTCTTGGCATTCGGGGAATCGGCAAACTTGGCGACCGCCTTGGTATATTCCTGGGCGATGAAGTAGTTGATCGCCTGGCTACCCGAAGAAGCAATCGCATCCGACACCATCTGCGTCGCGCGGGCTTCGGCCTCAGCCGAGCGTTCGCGCGCCTCCGCATCGCGGAACGCGGATTCGCGCTTGCCCTCGGCCTCGAGGATCGCCGATTGCTTCTTGCCCTCGGCGCGCAGGATCTGCGACGCGCGGTCGCCTTCGGCCTCGAGGATTTCGGCGCGCTTCAAGCGCTCGGCTTTCATCTGCCGGGCCATCGCTTCCGAAATGTCGAGCGGCGGGCGGATATCCTTGATCTCGACCCGGGTGATCTTGACTCCCCAGGGCGAAGTCGCGTGATCGACCACCGAGAGCAGGCGGGCATTGATTTCGTCGCGCCGGGAGAGGGTCTCGTCGAGATCCATCGAGCCCATCACGGTCCTCAGATTGGTGGTGGTTAGCGCCATGATCGCAGCGTAGAGATTGGAGACCTCATAGGCGGCTTTTCCGGCGTCGAGCACCTGGAAAAACACCACCGCATCGACGCCGACCATGGCATTGTCCTTGGTGATAATTTCCTGGCCCGGAATATCGAGCACCTGCTCCATCATATTCACTTTCTGCCCGACCCGGTCGAAGAAGGGTGTAATGAGATGAAGCCCCGGATCCGCGGCCTTCGTATATTTGCCGAAGCGCTCGATCGTGTAGACATATCCCTGTTTAACCACCCGCACCGCCATCAGCAGGAAAACGATCACCAGGAACAACAATGCGATCAGGACAAATTCCATGACTCAACCCTCACCTTTACTTCCCATTACATCGTAGCGCAGGGGCGCGGGCGGGCAAGCAAAACCGGATGACAGAAATGGATTCCGGCGCGGGTTTGCCCTTGCGCAAGTACGCGCGCTCTGCACAATTGCCGGAACGGACAAAATCAAGGAGCGGTCGCGCTCCGTTCAGGGAGAAACTACCAACATGCACTGGCTCAAACTGGCGTCGCTCGCGGCAGCGCTTTCGGTTTCGCACTTCGCCCTGGCGCAGGATGCCCCACCGCCGCCAGCCGATGGCGACGAAGCCCCGACCTTCCCCTTCCGCGGGACGCCGCTGGGCGAAGGGCCGTGGGATTTCGAAACCGAAATGACGAAGCTGCATGTCGAGGTCGTCTCGCGCGAGCTCGAAACGCCCTGGTCGCTCGCTTTCCTGCCCGATGGCGGGATGCTGGTGACCGAGCGCACCGGCCGCTTGCGGATCATCCGTAACGGCGTGCTCGATCCCCAGCCGATTGCCGGCCTGCCCGACATGTTCGTCTCGGGCCTCGGCGGGCTGATGGATATCGCGCTCCATCCCGATTTCGCGAACAACCGGCTGATCTATCTCAGCTATAGCAAACCCAGCCCCGACGCCGAGCCCGCCGCCTGGCCACGCTCGCGCTCGGTCCTCGCGGTGATGCGCGCCAGATGGGACGGCGGGCACCAGCTGACCGAGGTCGAGGACATTTTCGTCGCCGATGCCTGGTATGGCGACATGCCGCTGCCGCCGAGATGCTGCGGACAAGGGCCGGCCTTCGGCAGCTATGGGGGGCGGATCGCTTTCGACCAGCATGGCTATCTGTTCGTCACCAGCGGCGACCGCAATTACGGCGAGATGGTGCAGGACCCGTCGAACCATTTCGGCAAGACGCTGCGATTGAACGACGATGGTACCGCGCCGGACGACAACCCGTTCGTCGGCTGGCCTGGCTGGAAGCCCGAAATCTGGTCGCTCGGCCATCGCAACCCGCTCGGTCTTGCCTTCGATCCCGAAACCGGGGTCCTGTGGTCGAGCGAATTCGGCCCGCGCGGCGGCGACGAGCTCAATATCATCGCCCGCGGCGCCAATTACGGCTGGATCAACGTTACCCAGGGCCATCACTATAATGGCGAGGAGGCGAAGGGCATCAGGGGCGTCGCCAGCATGACCGACCCGATTTTCGCCTTCGGCCCGCCCTCGATCAATCCCGGCAATGTCGCGGTCTATCGCGGCGAGCTGTTCCCGGGCTGGAAAGGCGATCTGTTCATGCCGACCATGAGCCGCAAGCTGGTGCGGCTGGAAGTGTTCAGCGGCCATGTCACCGCGATGGAGGAAATGCTGGGCGATCTCGGCCAGCGCTTCCGCGATGTGAAGGTCGGCCCTGACGGGGCGATCTATCTCCTGACCGACGAACGCGACGGCGCGCTACTCAAGCTCACGCCCGGCGCGGCCGGGGAAGCGGAATAGGCATGCCGCGCAGCGCCGGGCTGCTGCTCCTCGCGCTGGGGGCGGCGCTCGCGGCCTGCACGAAGCTTCCCGCGCAACCCGAACTGGGCGCGCGCAGCAAGCCGATCATCGAGACGGACGGCCTCAAATTCCGCGACCTCGACGGCAATGGCGAACTGACCCCTTATGAAGACTGGCGGCTTTCGCCCGAAACCCGCGCCGCGGACCTCGCCGCACGAATGACCGATGCCGAGAAGGCCGGAACGCTGCTGCACGGCAATATTCCCGGGCTCGGCCAGGATTACGGCAATCCAACCGGCTACGATCTCGACGCGCTCGGCCAGGTGCTCGCCGACAGGCACATCACAAGTTTCATCACGCGGCTGGCGATCGAACCATCGGGCGTCGCGGGAAACAATAATTCAGCGCAGGAGCTGGCCGAAGCCACCCGGCTCGGGATTCCGCTGACCATCAGCAGCGATCCGAGGCACCATTTCCAATATGTGCTGGGCGCCAGCGCCAGTGCCAACGGCACAACCCAGTGGCCCGAACTGCTCGGCTTCGCCGCGCTGGGCGACGCCGATCTGATACGCCGCTTCGGGTTGATCGCGCGCAAGGAATATCGCGCGCTAGGCATCCACATGGCGCTTTCGCCCCAGCTTGACCTCGCGACCGAGCCGCGCTGGGGGCGCATTTCGGGCACATTCGGTTCCGATGCCGAGCTCGTCAGCAGGCTGGGCGGCGCCTATGTCGCGGCCTTCCAGGGCGGCGCTGCCGGGCTCCGGCCCGACGGCGTGATTGCGGTCGCCAAGCACTGGGTCGGCTATGGCGCGCAGCCCGAAGGCTTCGATGCGCACAATTACTATGGCCGCTTCGCCCGGCCGGGCAAATATTTCCCGTCCCATGTCGAAGCCTTCAAGGGAGCCCTTGATTCGCGGGTTGCCGGGATCATGCCGGCCTATCCGATCCTCGAAGACGTCGAACTGGACGGCGAACCGCTCGAACCGGTCGGCCCCGGCTTCAACCGGCAATTGCTCACCGGCCTCTTGCGCGAGGAATTGGGCTTTGCCGGGTTCATCCTGTCCGATTGGGCGATCACCAGGGACTGCACCCCCGGCTGCCGCGAGCCGACGGCGGCAGCGCCCCAGGCCCCGCCCGATATCGCGACCTCGTGGGGCGTCGAAGACCTCACCGTGCGGCAGCGCTACGCGAAGGGGATCCAAGCCGGGATCGACCAGTTCGGCGGTGTGGACGATGTCGCACCGCTGCTCGAGGCCATCGAGGCGGGGGAAATATCGCCCGTGCGAATCGACGAGGCGGTAAGGCGCATCCTGGTGCCGAAGTTCCAGCTTGGCCTGTTCGAAAATCCCTATGTCGATGCCGCCGAAGCTCCCGATCTCGTGCGCAGGCCGGAAGACGAGGCCCTTGCCTTCCGGACCCAGGCGGAGTCCCAGGTCTTTCTGCAGGGCAAGAACGGCCTGCTTCCGCTCGCACCCGGTCGCCGGAAGGTCTGGCTGTTCGGGGTGGACCATGCCGCCGCCGAAGCCGAGGGGCTTGAAGTGGTCGACGACCCGGCCGAAGCCGATTTCGCGATCATCCGGACCGAAGCGCCGTCGGAAATGCTCCACCCGCACCATTTCTTCGGCAGCCGCTACAAGGAAGGGCGCCTCGATTTCCGCAACGGCGATCCGGCCTTCGAAGCGCTCAAACGGGCCAGCGCCACTGTCCCGGTGATCTTCTCGATCTTCCTCGACCGACCGGCGGTGCTCGCCAATGTCCAGGACAAGGCCAATGTGATCCTCGCCAATTTCGGCGCGAGCGACGAGGCGGTCCTGGCCGTCGTGCTGGGCAGGTACGAACCGCGCGGCAGATTGCCGTTCGCGCTGCCCCGATCGATGACCGAAGTGGAAGCGCAGGACCCGGCCGCACCCGACGATTACGAAGACCCGCTTTACCCGAGGGGCTGGCCTGCCGCAGAATAGCCTGGTTGGAGAGGAGCCGAGTCGATGATGAGCGCACAGCAATGAACCGGGCCGACAATGAACTCCTGACCCGGATCGGGCCCGGCACGCCGATGGGCGACATGTTGCGCGAATATTGGGTCCCGGCATGCCGCAGCGCGTCGATCGAGGCCGACGGCGCGCCGTTCCGTGTCCGCCTGTTCGGCGAGAATTTCGTCGCCTTCAGGGTCACCGACGGACGCACCGGTTTCATGCAGGAAGCCTGCCCGCATCGCTGCGCCAGCATGGCGCTCGCCCGCAATGAGGCGAACGGCCTCAGATGCATCTTCCATGGCTGGAAATTCAGCGTCGAGGGCAAATGCGTCGATGCCCCGACCGAACCTGCCAGCCAGCGCGCCACATTCGCCGAAAGCGTTCCGGTGCGCACCCACCCGACCCACGAAGCGGGCGGGATCGTGTGGGTCTATATGGGCAGGAAGGAGGCGCCCCCGCCCTTCCCCGATTACGAATTCACGCAGCTGCCCGACAGCCACATCCAGCCGACCCGCGGGATCATCCGCACCAACTGGCTGCAGGGCCTCGAGGCGCTGCTCGATTCCGCCCATGTCACCTTCCTCCATTCGGCCAATCTCGACAGCACGCTCGGTCGCGCGGTTTTCGGCGAGGAATCCGATTACATGCTCAATGACGGGGCGCCGGTGTTCGAATTCGACGAACGCCCCTATGGTTTTCGCGAAGGCGCGATAAGGCAGGAAGGCAAGGACCGGCTTTATGCCCGGGTGCGCGAAGTCGCCCTGCCGTTCTTTTCCTTCATCCCTTCCGCGCCGACCGGCTCGCGGATCGTGTGCTGCTCGATCCCGATCGACGATGTCACCACCGCGCAGTGGTACATCGCCTATGACACGCAGGCTCCGCTCGAATTCGACATCTTGACCAGCTTCGGCCTGACTTCGGGCGATGCCGATCATTTCAACGCCGACATGGGCGGGCCTGAAAACAACTGGCAACAGGATCGTGAGGCGATGAAGGCCGGCCATTGGAGCGGCATCACCGGGCGCGGCAACGCCTATGAGGATTTCGCGGTACAGGAATCGATGGGCCCGATCGTCGACCGCAGCGAGGAATATCTCGGGACCTGCGACCGGGTGATCTATCGCGCGCGGCAATTGCTGCTCGATGCGGTCAAGCGCCATCGCGACACGGGCGAGTTGTCCTTCGTCGGCGACGACATAGAATGGTCGCAAATTCGCGCGGTCTCGTTCGCCTATGCCAATGATGGGGACTGGCGCAGCTTCGACCCGCACGAACTGGCAGCGGAAGCCGCGGAGTAGGCAATGGCGGAAACCTTCACCCTCAAGGTCAACGGCGAGACCCACAATGTCGAAGCCGACAGCGATACGCCGCTGCTCTATGTCCTGATGAACGATCTGGACCTGAAGGGTCCCAAATTCGGCTGCGGGCTTGCCCAATGCGGCGCCTGCTCGGTGCTGGTCGACGGCAGGGAAACCCGCTCCTGCGTCTATCCCGTGTCGGCGGTTCGCAATGCCGAGGTCACCACGCTCGAAGGCCTGTCACGATGGCATGCCAGCGCGAGCGGCGGCGACCCGTCCGATCCTGCGCCGCACCCGGTGCAGGCAGCGCTGATCGAACTGCAGGCGCCGCAATGCGGCTATTGCTATGGCGGGATTGCGGTGAAAGCCGCCGAATTGCTGGCGCAGAATCCAACGCCGAGCGAAGCCGAGATCGTCGCGCATATGGATGGCCATCTGTGCCGCTGCGGCACCTATCCGCGAATCGTCGCGGCGATCCAACAGGCTGCCAAGTCAATGGGAGGCGCGGCATGAGCGACGCCTCGACCCTCACGCGTCTCTCGCGCCGCGGGCTGATCAAGGCCGGCGGGGCGCTGGTGATAGGCTTCAGCCTGCGCGACGCCGCCTGGGGCCAGTTCGGGCCGCCGCAGGGGCCCGATTTGCAGCAGATCGACAGCTGGATCGCGATCCATTCCGACAACACCGCGACCGTGCTGATCGGCTATGTCGAACTGGGCCAGGGCTGCACCACCTCGCTGCCGCAGGTCGCGGCGGAGGAACTCGACCTTGGCATGGACCAGGTCCGGACTATTGCCCATGAGACCGAGGTCACGCCCAACCAGGGCGGGACCTATTCCTCTTCCGCCATCGCCAGGGGCCGTCCGCAGGTGCAGCGGGCCGCCGCCGAGGCGCGGCTCGAATTGCTCAAGCGCGCCTCCGACCGGCTCGGCGCGCCGATCGATCTGCTGCGGGTCGAACGCGGCGTGGTCTTCGCCGGGCCGCGCTCGGTCACTTATGGCGAACTGGTCGGCGACGAGCTCTTCGAGGTCGCCTTTACCGGAAATGCCCAGCCCAAGCCGCCCGGCGCCTATCGCATTGTCGGACAACCGGCAGCGCGCAGGGACCTTGCCGAGAAGGTCATGGGCACCCACGCCTATGTCCAGCACATCCGCCTGCCCGGCATGCTCCACGCGCGGATCATCCGCCCGCGCGGGCAGGGCGCCTATGGCTCGCCGCCGAAGCTGGTGAGCGTCGACGAAAGCTCGATTGCAGCCATTCCCGGTGTTCAGATCGTGCGCGAGAACGATTTCCTCGCGGTGGCCGCGGAAAAGGAATGGCATGCGGTCAAGGCCGCCCGCCAGCTCAAGGCCGAATGGGAAATTCGCGAAAGCCTGCCCCAACAGGCCGCGCTTTACGACCATATGCGCGCGCATGTCGCGGAAGACCGGATCGTCAGCGAACGCGGCGATGCGCCCAGCGTCCTCGCCACTTCAGGCCATCGGGTCGATTTCGAGGCCGAAACGCCATACCAGGCGCACGCCCCGATGGCCCCCAATTGCGCGGTCGCCGATGTCCGCGGCGGCGAGGCCAAGGTCTACGCCCCGAGCCAGGACATCTATGCGCTGCGCGGATCACTGGCGACCTTCCTCGGCTTCGAGCGCGACAGGATCACGGTCCAGTACCAGGAAAGCGCCGGGACCTATGGCCACAGCCTGTATGACGATGCCGCCATGGGCGCGGCGCTGATTTCGCAAAGGCTCGGCGCTCCGGTTCGCCTGCAATATGACCGGCATGACGAGCATGGCTGGGACACGTTCGGCCCCGCCCATATCGGCAAGGTCGCGATCTCGGCCGACGAGACCGGGGAGATTACCGGCTATCAGTATGAAGGCTGGCAGCACAGCTGGGCATTCACCGAGGGCAACGACCAGTTGGCGAAGGGCACCGCGGCACGCGACTGGCCGATGGGGCCTTCGCGAAGCGTCAATCCGGCGGTGTGCGGCGGGATGTACAAGATCGCCAACCTCAAGCTGGCAGATCACGCGCTGCCCGGGGCGCCGTATTTCCGCGGCGCGTGGCTGCGCTCGCCGCTCGACCTGAGCTTCGCTTTCATCTCCGAACAGGCAGTGGACGATCTTGCCTTCAAGCTCGGCATCGACCCGGTCGCATTCCGCAGGCGCAACATTGCCGACGAGCGCTGGCAGGGCGTGCTCGACGTCGCTGCCAAGGCGAGCCGCTGGGGCGAGCGGCCAGTTCGGAACGGGACGGAAGGCGCTGTGGTACGCGGGCGCGGGGTCGGGCTCGGCACCCACCTTGCCGGATGGGGCGGCGCGGTCGCCGAGATCGAAGTCGACAAGGCAAGCGGCGCGGTCCGCGTCACCCATCTGTGGGGGGCGCTCGATGCCGGATGCGCGGTCAACCCGAACATCGTCGAAGCGCAGATCACCGGCCAGCTGGTCCAGACCGTCAGCCGCTTGCTGCATGAGGAAGTGATGTTCGACCGGACCCGCGTCACCAGTCTCGACTGGAATAGCTATCCGATCGCGCGCTTCTCCGATTGCCCAATGATCACCCCGATCGTGGTCCAGCGGATCGACCAGCCGTCATCGGGCGCAGGCGAGGAAGTGATGGCGGCAGCGGCGGCGGCAATCGCCAATGCCTTTTTCGACGCCACCGGGAAACGGATGCGGACCTTCCCGTTCACGCCGGAACGGGTGAAAGCGGTGCTCGCGACCTAGTCGCCCACCACGTTCCCCCTGGTCGCTTCGATCGCGATCGGGCCGACCAGCGAGGCGACGATCGGTGCGCCGCCCGGCACGTCGTCGCGCCGCGCATCGATCCGCATCTCGTTCATCGTTATCCGCGCGGTGACATGGCGCGCGAACGGCAGCGTGCTGCCCTCGCCCCAATCCTCGTGCTCGATATCGAATGTGAGCGTGTCGCCCTCGATTGCGAAATTGGTCAGCGCGCCGAAAGTGTAGGGATTGTCGCACCGCCCGCAGGCAAGGCCCCACAACTCGTCGCCATCCCTGCGGATGAAGAAATACTGCTTGTGCAACCCGACGCCGAAACCGAGCCAGACGCCGACGACATCATCGGCAGCGATCTGCCGCCAGGGTGCAGGCTGGAGATAGGGCGCGGGTGGCCCGCCGCCGAACCCGCCCTCGGTGATCTCGACCGGCGGCGAACCCGGCGGAAACATCGCTTGCGGA